>JAZOMR010000097.1:0-1888 GCA_045654105.1 Faecalimonas sp.
TATGGGTAAGCACAGTAACATCATCTTCTGCAACAGTGACTATCGTATTATTGACAGCATTAAACACGTTTCTGCGCAGATGAGTTCTGTGCGTGAAGTGTTGCCGGGACGAGACTACTTTATTCCGGACACAATGGAAAAGTTAAATCCTTTAGATGTAACGTTTACAGATTTTAACCAAGCATTAATTTCAAAACCAACCGGACTTGCAAAAGCAATCTACACCAGCTTTACCGGTGTTAGTCCTGTTGTAGCTGAAGAAATTTGTTATGTTTCAGGTGTGGATTCGTCCATTACACCAAAAGAGCTATCAGAGGATGTGCTGGTTCATTTATGCAAACAGTTTGTACTCTATTTTGATGCTGTAGCAAAGAGCAAATTCGAACCACAAATATACTATTATAATGCGGAACCAAAGGAGTTTTCTGCTCTCCCGCTTTCACATTTCGGCAAATATACTGCTCAAACTTATGAAAGCATGTCAAACCTTTTGGAAACCTATTACGCTACCAAGAACACCGTAACACGTATCCGTCAGAAGTCTGTTGACTTACGAAAAATCGTCCAAACTGCGTTAGAAAGAAACCGCAAAAAATATGACTTACAGTTCAAGCAGCTTCGCGACACGGAAAACCGCGACAAATATCGTGTGTACGGGGAGTTGATCAATGTATATGGTTATGGTTTAGAAACTGACGCCAAACAACTGGAATGTGTCAACTACTATACAAATGAAAATATTGTGATTCCTCTAGACAACACGAAAACGCCACAGGAAAACGCACAAAAATATTTTGACAAATACAATAAACTGAAACGTACTTTTGAAGCATTGACAGAACTGATTCAGGAAACCAAAGATGATATCACTTATTTGGAATCTGTCAGCAATGCTCTTGATATCGCACTTAGCGAGGATGATTTGACTCAGATTAAAGAAGAACTCATCAGTGCAGGATATGTGAAACGCAAATTCACGAAACAAAAGGTGAAAATAAACAGCAAGCCGTTTCACTATATTTCAAGCGACGGTTATCACATGTATGTAGGGAAAAATAATATCCAAAACGAAGAACTCACCTTCCACTTTGCAAATGGCAACGACTGGTGGTTCCATGCAAAAGGATGTCCTGGTTCTCATGTAATTGTAAAAACCAATGGCGATGAACTTCCAGACAGAACCTTTGAGGAAGCCGGAAAATTAGCTGCCTACTATTCTAAGAATCGTGGAAATGAAAAAGTGGAAATTGACTATATTGAAAAGAAACATGTCAAAAAACCAAGCGGCGGAAAACCGGGATTTGTCGTGTATTATACGAATTATTCTTTGATGATTGATTCGGATATTTCTGAAATTAAGAAAATAGAATAAAAATCTGCTTAATTTATTGTTTTTTGTTCGTATGTGAAATATTTTATGTTTTTCTAACTAAAAAACGTGTGGTTTTGGTTATATTATACACATTTATTTCGCATACGAACATTTTTTAATATAAACATTGTATTTTTGCTTGATTTCGGTTAGTTTTTGGTGATTTTTTTGAAATATACACCAATGGCATCAGGATTTCTTCCCTAACAGATAATCAATAAACTGCTGAGCCGTTCTTCCGGATAGACCGCCGTGGCTTAATTCCCACTTATTTGCCTCCAGATACAATTCTTCTTCGCTCATTTGAATATCGCTGCGCTCTGCAAGAACCTTTACAATCTTTTGGAATTCCTTCTTGTTCGGTCTTCCAAAATAAATGGTTACACCAAATCGTGCCACCAGTGATAACTTTTCTTGAACTGTATCATTAGTATGCAGTTCTTCGTCTCTGTCCTGCTTATCCTTAAATGTCTCGCGCACCAAATGTCTTCTGTTGGAGGTTGCATATATCAACAC
>JAZOMR010000098.1:0-5178 GCA_045654105.1 Faecalimonas sp.
AATGTTGGATAAGCAGTTGGGAAATATTGATTGGAAAAGGGAAGCAAAGGCGATTGAACGTTTGATTCGCGGTCTTTCACCTTGGCCAAGCGCATATACGAATTGGAATGAGAAAGTAATGAAAATCTGGGATGCATGTGCAATAGAAGAGATTGAAATAGCAGAAAGCAAGGCACCAGGAACGATTGTAAAGGTAGAAAAGGACGCATTTTACGTGCAGACAGGGGATGGCTTTTTAAAGGTATGTGAGCTTCAGATTCCTGGTAAGAAACGTATGGATGCGGGTGCATTTATGAGAGGGTATCAAGTGAGAGAAGGAGAGATTTTAGGCTAATGTTTTATCCATTTTATTTTGACCCAACATATTTTTTAGTATTAATTGGAGTAGTATTAAGTTTACTTGCATCTGGAAAGGTAAAAACTACCTTTGCGAGATTTTCTAATGTGAGAAACAGCAGGGGGATTACCGGTGCAGAGGCAGCAGAGCAGGTGCTCCATAGAGCAGGAATTTACGATGTAAGAATCGAGCGTATTGCAGGAAATCTGACGGACCATTACGACCCGAGAAGCAAGGTGCTTCGTCTTTCGGATACGGTCTATGGAAGTACATCTGTGGCAGCGGTAGGCGTTGCAACCCACGAATGCGGACATGCCATTCAGCATGCGAGAGGATATGCACCGTTAAAACTCAGAAGTACTTTGGTGCCGATTGCAAATTTTGGCGCAAAAATTGCATGGCCGTTGATTTTAATCGGCTTACTGTTTACCAGTGAGTCCTCTAGTTTGTTTATCAATTTAGGAATTATTGCATTTTCAGGGGCAGTTTTATTTCAGCTTATTACATTGCCTGTAGAATTTAACGCATCTAACCGTGCCATTCGTATGATTGCAGATAGCGGTATGATGCATGGAGAAGAAATTGTGGCGGCGAGAAAGGTATTAAATGCAGCAGCTCTTACTTATGTTGCGAGTGCAGCAACTGCGATTTTACAGCTCCTTCGAATCATCCTTTTAACAGGAGGCAGAAGACGGAATGACTAGGGAACTAGTGCTTGGAATATTATTGGAAGTGACGCGCGATGGGGAATATAGCCACATTGCGCTTCGCAATGTTTTAAATAAATATCAATATTTGGATAAAAAAGAACGCGCATTTATCACGAGGGTGACGGAAGGAACCTTGGAGCATATGATTGAGTTGGATTATATCATCAATCAGTTTTCAAAAGTCAAGGTAAATAAGATGAAGCCGGTCATCCGCAATATTCTAAGAAGTGCGGTTTATCAACTGAAATACATGGACAGTGTTCCGAACTCAGCGGCCTGCAACGAGGCAGTAAAGCTAGCGACCAAGAAGGGATTTTCTAACTTAAAAGGTTTTGTAAACGGTGTGCTTCGCAATATTGAGCGCAATCTGGAAACGATTACATATCCGGAAGAGACGAATCTAATCGAATATTTGCATGTGAAATATTCCATGCCAGAGTGGATTTTAGAGCAGTGGCTGTCAAAGTATGACAGAAAAACAGTTGAAACGATGTTAGCAGATTTTCAAAAGGAAAAACCGACTACCATTCGTTGCAATCTGAATCAAATGTCCAAGGAACAACTGATGGAGGAACTGAAGGCTGAAGGTGTAAAGGCGGAAGAACATCCATATCTCCCTTATGCACTTCAGATATCGGGCTACGATTACCTTGCGGACTTAAAAGCATTTCAGCAAGGTGCTTTCCATGTGCAGGATATCAGTTCTATGCTGGTGTCTCATATGGCAGAGCCAAAAGAAGGAGATTTTTGTATTGATGTGTGTGCTGCACCTGGTGGCAAGGCACTTCATATGGCAGAGCTGCTAAAAGGCACAGGAAATGTAGAGGCGCGTGATTTAACCGATTATAAAGTCAATTTGATTCAAGATAATATTATGCGTTCCGGCATGAATAATATAGAGGCTGTACGTTGGGATGCAACGGTTTTAGATGAGGCATCGGTAGAAAAGGCAGATATTGTAATTGCAGATTTGCCATGCTCAGGACTTGGCGTACTTGGAAAGAAGACGGATTTGAAATATAAGATGACAGAGCAGACTCAAGGAGAACTTGTGAAACTGCAGCGGGAAATTTTATCAACCGTAAAGCAGTATGTAAAACCGGGCGGCACTTTGGTTTACAGCACCTGTACGATACACGAGGCTGAAAATATGGGAAATGTAGAATGGTTTTTGGACGGGAATCCGGACTACGAATTAACCACGATTCAAGACAGGTTGTGCGACGAATTACGCTTGGAAGGAGCAGCAGCAAAAACTGTTGTTAGGGAAGGTTGCCTGCAGCTGCTTCCGGGCGTGCATGAAAGTGACGGATTTTTTATTGCGAAATTTAAGAAGGTGAAACATGGATAAAAAAGATATTTTATCTTTATCGTTAAACGAACTGAAAATAGAAATGGAAAGCATCGGTGAGAAGGCATTCCGTGCGAAACAGGTATATGAATGGCTTCATACAAAGCTTGCAGATTCCTTTGAGGAGATGACCAATCTTTCTAAAGGCTTGCGAGAAAAACTGGATGGCGCATACCGTATTCCAAGTGTGAAAATGTTGGAACGTCAGGTTTCAAGCCTAGATGGAACAAATAAGTTTCTGTTCCAATTGGAAGATGGAAATGTGGTGGAAAGTGTGTTGATGCGCTATAAACATGGCAACTCAGTGTGCATTTCCTCACAGGTTGGATGCAGAATGGGATGTAAATTCTGCGCCTCCACCATTGGCGGGTTAGAGAGAAATCTGCTTCCGGCAGAGATGCTTGGACAGATTTATCAGATTCAGAAGATATCCGGGGAGCGTGTTTCCAATATTGTGATAATGGGAACTGGGGAACCGTTGGATAACTATGATAATTTTGTTCGCTTTATCCGTTTGATGTCTGATGAAAATGGGCTCAATATCAGTCAGAGAAATATTACCGTATCCACCTGTGGTATTGTTCCAAATATAAAGCGACTGGCAGAAGAGCAATTCCAAATAACTTTGGCGCTGTCATTACATGGTTCTACACAGGAAAAACGTAAGACATTAATGCCGATTGCAAATAAATATGAGCTTTCCGAAGTGTTGGAAGCCTGCGACTATTATTTTGAAAAAACGGGGCGGAGAATCTCCTTTGAATACAGCCTTGTGCAAGGGGTAAATGACAGGGATGAGGATGCAAGAGAATTGATTGGCATTTTAAAACCTAGAAAGTGTCATTTGAATTTGATTCCGGTTAACCCAATTAAAGAGAGAGATTTCCAGAAACCAAGCAGAAAAAGTGCGGAAGAATTTAAAAATAAACTTGAAAAAAACGGAATAAATGTTACTATAAGAAGAGAAATGGGCTCTGATATTGATGGGGCCTGTGGACAGTTGAGACGACGTTACGTTGAGACGAAATAAAAGGAGAATTTTATGAAGACGTTTTCAAAGACGGATATTGGAATGGTCCGTGAGGTGAATCAGGATTACGTATATGTTTCTGATTTGCCCGTAGGCAAGCTTCCAAATCTTTTCATTGTTGCGGACGGAATGGGAGGCCATAAGGCAGGTGAGTATGCTTCGCGATTTACGGTTGAAGTTGTGAAGGACGAACTGGCCAAGAGCATGGAAGATGGTCCGGAGGCAATGATTCGGCAAGCAATTACATCTGCTAATCAGAGGCTGCTTGAAACAGCAAGGCAGGACTCGAAATTAGAAGGCATGGGAACCACTTTGGTAGTAGCCACAGTGATTGAACGCACATTATATTTTGCCAATGTAGGCGATAGCCGTTTGTATTTATTGAATCATGATATTAAACAAGTGTCCAAAGACCATTCCTTGGTTCAGGAGATGGTAAGACTTGGTGGTATCAAACAAGAGGATGCCAAAAACCATCCGGATAAGAATATCATTACGAGAGCCATCGGGGCGAAAGAACAAGTAGAAGTTGATTTCTATGAATATCGACTGAAAAAGGGTGACATAGTTTTAATGTGTACCGATGGATTGAGCAATATGGTTGAAGATACAGAGATATTGCATATTGTAAAGGGTTCAAGAGATATTGTAGAAGCGGTGGAAGAATTAATAAACAAAGCGAACGAAAATGGTGGTAAAGACAACATTGGTATTGTAGCTGTTGATGCATTCGCGGATGAGGTGAAATTATGATTAAAGAAGGCGTTTTATTAGGTAGTAGATATGAGATTATAGATAAAATTGGTTCAGGTGGTATGGCGAATGTATATAAGGCAATTGACCGTGTTTTGAATCGATATGTTGCTGTAAAGGTTTTAAAGAAAGAATTTAGCGCAGATGAGAATTTTGTAAAGAAGTTTTGGTCAGAGGCGCAGTCTGCTGCAGGAATGACTCATGCGAATATTGTAAATGTTTATGATGTGGCGGAAGACCGTGGCCTTTACTACATAGTGATGGAATTAGTGGAAGGCATTACACTGAAAGATTACATTCAGAAAAAAGGAAGATTGACAGCCAAGGAAGTAATCGGTATTACTATGCAGGTGAGTTCAGCAATGGATGCAGCTCATAGTAACAACATTATTCATCGTGACATTAAGCCGCAGAATATTATTATTTCCAAAGAGGGAAAAGTAAAGGTTACAGATTTTGGTATTGCAAAAGCAACCTCATCTAACACAATTAGTACGAATGTAATGGGCTCTGTACATTATACATCTCCAGAACAGGCGAGAGGTGGTTTTAGTGATGCAAAGAGTGATATCTACTCACTTGGTATTACCATGTATGAAATGCTTACAGGCGAACTGCCATTTGATGGAGATTCCACAGTGTCTATTGCACTCAAGCATTTGCAGGAAGACATTGTTCCACCGTCAGAGCTTGTACCTGAGATTCCATATAGTTTAGAGCAGATTATCATGAAATGTACACAGAAGAGTGCGGACAGACGTTATGCAAATGTTGCAGCTTTAGCACGTGATTTAAAACGTTCTATCCAAGAACCGGACGGTGATTTCGTGAAAATAGCTCCACTTACCAGTCCTACGAATACGGTTATTGTTACACCAGAAGAAATGGCACGTATCCAAGGTGAAGCGGCTTTTGATTCTGATTATGACGATTATGATGATTATTATGACGAGGACGAAAAAGAACGTAGAGCAGGTAAGAAAAAATCAGATATCGA
>JAZOMR010000099.1:0-5876 GCA_045654105.1 Faecalimonas sp.
ACGCTTAGCATGCGTTGCTTGGATTTGATAGAGAGCAATTTACATATAAAAACAGACCAATGCATGACGAAAGTAGAGATACAAAGCGATTCTTTTACCACAACGTATGAATATCATTAAATAAGAAAAGAGGTGAATGAAGATGTCCTTTCTTCCAAATATAAAAAATTTTTGTCAACCCTACATATTAATAAAGAAATTACGTATCAGAAAGGAGAACGACTCTCTTTTAGCAATTCACGAAAGGACATCTCCATTCACCTCTAAGGGAAGCATTACGTTGGAGGCTGCAATGGCGGTTCCTATCTTCTTCTTTGCCATGCTGTGTCTGGTGTATTTGCTGGAAGCCATGTGCGTGCAAACTACGGTGCGAAATGCCATTTATAGTGTGGGAAAAGAGATTGCGCAGCAAGCCTATAGCTCGCCTATGATTTCAACCTATGGCATTGAGCAGCACGTGATAAAAAATATCGGGGCAGAGAAGCTGGATAAAAGTATCATTTCAGGTGGTTCGAAGGGAATTGACTGCAAGAAATCCGTGTCTAATTGGAATACAGCGGTCATCGATTTGTCCGTGAAGTATCAATTAGACATCCCCATACTGATGTTTCGAATTCCTGCCATTTCCCGCGAGGAAACCCTGCGTGTGAAAGGGTGGACCGGATATGCTAAAGGTGCAGAAGGCTCAGAAACACAGGAGGTTGTGTACGTGACAGACTATGGTCTTGTCTATCATAAAAGTATGAATTGTACCTATTTGGAATTGTCCATTCAGGCGGTGTCCGTTTCGGAGATAGAGCATTTGCGCAATGAGTCCGGAGCAAAGTACTACCCTTGCGAGTCCTGTGGAGAGGAAGTGGTAACTGCAGGCAGGGTGTTCATTACGGACTATGGAAATCGCTATCATACGTCCCTGGATTGCAGCAAGGTCAAAAGAAATATTTATGCAGTACCTTTGGATGAAGTGTACGGATTAGGAGGTTGTTCAAAATGTGTCAGGTAGCAAATTGGTTCGTATTTATTCTACTGGCAGTGGCAAGCGTAATCGATTGGAGAAAACGGGAAATTCCCATGAGTCTTTTGTTTATTATGAGTGCAGGAGTTACGATTTTCGCCATATATTGTAAGGATATTACAATCTGGTATCGGCTGGCCGGCGGAGCACTTGGAATTATGTTATTTGTGGTTAGTACAGTGACCAAAGAGGCCATTGGATATGGGGACAGTTGGATTATCTTATTGCTGGGAGTACATTTGGGAATCTTTCGTGTGTTGCAGCTCTTATTTGCGGCATCACTTTTGGCAGTATTATTTGCGGTGTTCTATCTGTGGGTGCGTAAATGGAATCGAAATGCGACGTTACCATTTGTGCCCTTTTTAACCATTGCATATCTAGGGGTGATGTTTGGATGAAAATGAAGCTGCGGGGAAGTCTCACCATAGAGCTTGCGTATCTATTTCCACTAATACTGCTTGTGTTCGGCGTGTTGCTGCATGTGCTTTTCTACTACCATGACAAAAATGTTTTGCTGGGGGCAGCCCATGAGACAGCGGCCTATGGTGCCGGTTTGGAAGAGGTACGGGAGAGCGAATTAGAAGATTATTTTGACACACGATTAAAAGAGAGACTCTTGTTATTTGAACAGTTGGAAAAGAAGGTGCGGTTGCAGGAGAAAAAGGTAACCGTTACCTGCAATGCAAAAAAGAGCATGATGTCACTTGGAATCGAATGCTCCGTCAATCGGACAGAGCCGGAGGATTATATTCGAAGTGTGCGTAAGCTGATAAAAATTGGAGAAGGGAAAGGGAAAAAAGAATGAAAACATATTATAAAAATGATTTAAAACAAGCATACCTTATATTAGAAGGAAAGGAAGGGGATCCGGAGGATTATCAAAGCTTTATGCTGACAGAATGTCACGTAATCGGGCTTCTATATGTAGACATTAGAAATATTGATAACCAAATGCAGTACCACTATAATATTAGCGGAAAGACTGCATTTAAAACCCTTTATGAGAAAATGTATTTAAACTATGAAGAAATGAAACGGTTGGTGGAAAGTTTATTAAAAATGATACGCGTCCTGCGGAAATATATGCTGGATGCCAACTGCATTTTGCTGGATCCGGAATACATTTTCTGTGATTCAGAAGGCTATCATTTCTGCTATTATCCGCCTTGCGAGGAGGATGCAAGAGACATGTTTCACCGGTTGACAGAGTTCTTTGTAAAGCAGGTGGATTATAAGGATGAGGAGGGGGTGCATTTCGCATATACCCTACATAAAATGACCATGGAGGAAAATTATAGTATTGAGGAGATTATGCAGACCCTTGTGCCTCAGGAGAATCCCGAGCCGGAAAAAGCGACAGCTCCGGTAATGGATTACACAGAACAGATGGAGAATCTTCGGCTGGAGGAGAGCTGCGTGGAAGAAAAGAATGACCTGTGGGAGCCCGTACGCAAGCTGTTGGAACGGGCAAGGCGAAGACGCATGGGATATGAGGAGCAGGGCTTGTAAAAAAGTAAAAAATTTCCTATAATATTACCGTGAAGCAGGTTCCTTCGCCTAAGGTAGATTCCACGGCGATTGTACCACCATGTGCATTTACAATCTGCTCGCAAATGCTTAAGCCCAGTCCGGTGCCATCTTTTTTATATGTAACGAAAGGCTGAAAGATGGTAGCAAGATGCTCCGGAGGGATTCCGCAGCCGGTATCACGAATTTGAATGACAACCTTTTCGTCTTTCAGAGTGGCTTCCATACGGATGGTGTGATTTGGCAGGGCCGCATCATAAGCATTTTTCAAAAGATTTAAAAATACTTCTTGTAATTTGGTTTTATCTCCGATAATCTGATGAATAGAAGGATCAATCTTGCAAGTAAAGTCTACATCCGAGTGAGCGATGAGGGCTGCAAAGGAAAGAGAAACCTGCTCCAACAGGGCGAGGAGTGAAAATGAGCTTGTTTCCAGCTTCTCTGATTTTGCAAAATCGGAAAATTGTGCTACAAGTTGCTCCATATATTCGATATCGCCATTTAGATTTGACCAATATTTAAAGTTTTTCACTTCTGGATGTTGAAATTCGATTAATTGAACGGTACTATATAAAGTAGTAAGCGGATTTCTAAGTTCGTGTGCAAATTTGTTAAGTAGATGTTCCATAGGTTTACTCCTTTGTGTGCTATATTTTCAGATAAAGTGTAGCATTCGGGAACGCTTGATTCAAATATATTTGTTCGACAAAAGTCGACCAGTAATATAAGGAAAAGGTAGGGAAAACAAATGAGACAGGACAATTGTATTTTTTGCAAAATCGCAGCAGGGGACATTCCTTCTGCAACGATTTACGAAGACAATGATTTCAGAGTTATTCTTGACATTGAGCCGGCGTCAAAAGGCCATGCCTTGATTCTTCCGAAAGAGCATTATGCAAATCTATATGAGCTTTCAGATGAATTGGCTGCAAAGGCTTTGATTGTTGCCAAGAAGGTGATTACTAAGATGACGGACATTCTCGGATGTGATGGCTACAATGTAGTTCAAAACAACGGAGAAGCAGCAGGTCAGACGGTATTTCATTTTCATATACATTTGATTCCACGCTATAAAGATGACGATGTGAATATTGGGTGGAAGCAAGGAAACTTAACAGAAGAAGTAAAGGCAGAGATTCTGTCAGGAATGAATGAGGAATAGAAGTGAACCAGGAAGAGAAAAATGTAGTGTTCGAAAGAATTTATCGTGAGAACTTACATGATATGTACAAGGTGGCGTTGTATTATACGCTTCACGAACAAGCTGCGGCTGAGATTACGCAGAAAGCATTTTACAATTTATATCTTCATATAGAAGAAGTCAACTTAGAAACCGTACGTGCGTATTTGGGACGTACCATTCGAAATATGACCTACAACTGGACTCGTGACAATAAGATTGCCAAAGAGGGCAATATTGAGGACTATTATGAAGAACTCATGATTGAGAGTCTGGAAGAGATTATTATCCGCAAGGAAGAAAAGGAAATTGCTTGGAGGCTGGCATCTAATATTATGGATGCTCTGTATAAAAAGAATCCTCGCTGGCATGATGTTGTTTTACGGGTTTACTATTTGGAGATACCGCAAGAAGAGATTTCCAGAGAAGAAGGTGTGGCCAAGGATGTTATCTCAAGCAGGCTATACCGTGCGAAGCAATGGATACGTCAGAATTTCCAAGACCAGTATGATGAGGCTATGGGCAGAAAAAAAGAGCCTGCTCGTCATTGAGCAAACTCTTTGAAATGCCATTATTTTGATGCTTCTTGAATCAGACCGAGTATGGTACTGATAGAATCCTGTTGAGACGATTGTTTCATGGCTTCTATGTAAGCATCTTTCTCTTGATAAAGTTTTTCGATAGCGCTTAGAAGGGATGCATTGTTTAATTCTTCCTCTTCTAATACGATACTAAAACCTTGACGCTCAAATGAGCGTGCATTTAAAATCTGGTCGCCACGGCTTGCCTTGGCAGACAGTGGAATGAGAAGATTTGGTTTGTGCAGTGCCAGGATTTCGCAGATTGCATTGGCACCGGCTCTTGAGATTACAATATCCGACAGAGCAAATAAATCCTTCAACTCTTCCTTAATATATTCAAATTGAACATAACCTTCGAGGTCTTTTAGGGAGTCATCTGCTTTTCCCTTGCCGCAAAGGTGAATGATATGGAAGTCTTTCAAAAGCTCCGGAAGAATGGCACGTACTGCGTTATTCACAACAACAGAGCCAAGGCTTCCGCCAACAATTAAAATCACAGGTTTTCCTGGTTTCAAACCGCAGAATTTTAGTGCTGCTTCCGGGTCTCCGGTCAGCAATTCCTGACGGATTGGGGAACCTGTAAGCACCGCCTTGTCTTTTGGCAGGTGTTCCAAAGTTTCCGGGAAATTACAGCATACTTTGGATGCGGATGGAATGGACAATTTGTTCGCAAGTCCCGGAGTCATATCAGACTCATGAATAATGGTAGGGACATGACATTGCTTTCCGGCCACAACAACAGGAACGGATACAAATCCTCCTTTTGAAAAGATAACATCTGGCTTTAAAGATTTAATAATTTTCTTTGCTTCGCCAAATCCTTTCAATACGCGGAATGGATCAGTAAAGTTCTGCATACTGAAATAGCGACGCAGTTTTCCGGATGAAATCCCGTGGTAAGGAATGTCGAATTGTTCAATTAGTTCCTTCTCGATGCCGTTATAAGAACCGATATAATGTATATCATATCCGAGTTCCTTTAAACCTGGCAGTAGAGCAATATTTGGTGTAACATGACCTGCGGTACCACCGCCGGTTAAGATAATACGTTTCATAATTTTCCTCCAATTTTTTGGCTTCTAGTTTATTATATTAAACAGTATTCCAAGAAAGGTCAAGGAAAAGCAAAAATAGCAAACAAAAAAAGGAGTGTCAACTATGGATGACAAGAAGTGGAAAGAATTTATTCAAAGAGAAATGGACAAGGAAATGGAGGAAATCGAAGGCGTTTTGGAGAAAATCAATAACGACCCTGTTATGAGAGAGTGGAAAGCGCCGGAGGGACTTCGTGACAACTTGTTTGAACAAATCCATGCGAAAGAGGCAGAAAAATCCCGCCTTTCTGATGATGAGAAGGAATTGATTCGCCTTGGAATGGTTTATAAGAAAAGACGTAAGTATTATAAGCTTCTTGTTCTGGCTGCAGCAGTAGTCTGTGCGTTGGCTGTTGGTGTGACAAGTATCGGTGGGCCGAAGAAGGTTATTGAGAAAGTGCAGGGGATGCTGGAGAGTAGAGAACGCATTAATAACGATACCAATGAAGATGGTCGTGTAGATGAAATTGAAGTTGCTA
>JAZOMR010000100.1:0-7697 GCA_045654105.1 Faecalimonas sp.
GTTATTCACACCGATGGAAAGAGTGCAGATGAAATCTGTAAGGAAATTATTAGTAAGGTAAAAATTAATAAGGTAGAAGAGACAGGAGAATAGAATATGTTTGAAACTTTTTTTCCAGATGAATATGTTGCATCAACATACATTATACCATTTGAAAAACTATATGAAGAAGGATATCGAGGCTTGATTTTCGATATTGACAATACACTTGTTATGCATGGAGCACCGGCGGATGAACGTGCAAAGAATCTATTTATGAGATTGAAATTAATTGGATTTGATTGCTGTTTACTCTCCAATAATCAGGAACCAAGAGTGAAGATGTTTAACCAGGATGTTCATGTACATTATATTTTTGATGCCCATAAGCCATCTACGAAAAATTATGAAAAAGCAATGAAGCTTATGGGAACAGATAAGACCAATACCATTTTTATTGGAGACCAGTTGTTCACGGATGTGTGGGGAGCAAAACGTACGGGAATCAGAAATATTTTGGTAAAACCAATTCATCCAAAGGAAGAAATTCAGATTGTGTTCAAAAGAAAATTAGAGAAACTTGTTTTACATTTTTATAAGAAATCAAAGCGTAGAAAGATATAGAAGAAGTGAAAACCGCCTGCAAAATTGTAGGCGGTTTTTTGAACGTTTATTCAGAAAAATATTTTTCTTTAATAATAGCGATTGGCATATCTTGTCCTGTCCAGAGCTTGAATGCTTCTGCACCTTGATACAGGAGCATATATAAACCGTTGAAGGTCTGGCACCCGGCTTCCTTTGCCAACTTCATAAGTTTAGTTTCACGAGGATTATAGATAATGTCTGATACAATCAAATCTTTGTGGAACATTGTCGTGTCTGTAATAATAGAGGAGTCTGTATTTGGTTCCATGCCCACAGATGTTCCGTTTACTAGAATGGAGCTATCTCCAATTTCACGTCTTAGGATTGCTTCGTTTTCATAGTCGAATAAATTCACTTTGCAAGAAGCATACTCGCGCAGTTTGTTGATAATGGTTTGTGCGCGTTCGAAATTCTTACTACGATTGTTAAATATGGAAATCTCAGATACTCCGTCAAGGGCAGCCTGTACGAAAATAGCAGTTGATGCGCCACCGGCACCGAGCATTGTCATTTTCTTTCCGATAATATTATGGCCGGCATCTTCGACTGCACGCAAGTAACCGGTTCCATCTGTTGTATATCCGGTTAGAATCCCATTGTCATTTACTACTGTATTTACAGCACCGCAAATTTCTGCAGCAGGAGTTAACTTGTCACAAAGTGACGGCATGATATTTTTGCCTGGCATTGTTACATTGAAACCCCGAACGTTGAGCGTACGAAATCCATTTACAGCAGCTTCCATACCTTTTACATCTACATCAAATGCAAGGTAAACATAATCCAAATTCAATTGTCTGAATGCTTCATTATGCATCATTGGTGAGATGCTGTGTGAAACAGGACTTCCTAGGAGTCCGGTGAGTACCGTATGACCGGTAATTTCCTTCATATTTGAAATCTCCTTTACTTACCAATTACTTCTTAACTTTAAAGCGAAGGAGTAAAAATGTCAAGGGAATGGTTGAAATATACAAGAGATTGCTTTATGATTAAGAAAAAAGAAATGGGGGAACTGAGTGTGAACTCAATCAGAGTAAGAGGACTGAAAATCGGCGAGGGGATGCCGAAAATATGCGTTCCGATTGTTG
Source organism: Faecalimonas sp. (assembly GCA_045654105.1). Lineage (GTDB taxonomy): Bacteria > Bacillota > Clostridia > Lachnospirales > Lachnospiraceae > Faecalimonas. The sequence continues at coordinate 1,716 of JAZOMR010000100.1, forward strand.
GGAAAACACAGGATGAGATACTACAAGAAGCGGGGGCTGTTGTCGGAAGTGCTGCTGATTTGGTAGAATGGCGTGTGGATTGGTTTGAGTCTGCTTTTGATATAGAAAAGATAAAATCACTTTTGGGGGAACTTCGGAAAGTTTTAGGAGACCTTCCATTACTATTTACATTCCGTACCAAGGCAGAAGGTGGAGAAAAAGAAATTACTTATGAACAATATACAGAACTTTTGCGTCATGTAGCAGATACAAAACTGGTTGATATGATAGATGTGGAAATTTATATAAATGACAAAGTAATAGAACTAGTAACCAAGTTGAAAGAAAAGGGAGCAATAGTAATTGGCTCTAATCACGATTTTGAAGGAACGCCGTCAAAAGAAGAAATTATTCGAAGATTATGCCATATGCAAGGCATTGGTGCAGATATTCTTAAAATGGCAGTTATGCCACTAAAACAGAGTGATGTAGCGACCTTAATGGATGCAACGAAAGAGATGGTGTCAGAATATGCACAGCATCCTGTTGTCACTATGTCTATGTCTGAAATGGGAATTATCAGCAGACTGGAGGGACAGTTGTTTGGTTCGGCTGTTACATTTGGAGCGTTAAAGAAAACGTCTGCACCGGGGCAAATCAATGTAGAGAAACTAAAAAAAAGTCTTGAAAAAGTAAACAATTTAGTATAAAATCAATTCTATAGGTATGCTCTGCGAAGAATTGATAAGATGCAGGGATAAACAAGGAGGACAAATATGATTAGCGCAAGTGATTTTAGAAACGGTATTACATTTGAAATTAATGGACAACCACATGTAATTCTTGAATTTCAACATGTAAAACCAGGTAAAGGTGCTGCCTTTGTAAGAACGAAATATAAAAACATTTTAACTGGAGCTACAAGAGAAGAAGCATTTAATCCAAATGACAGATTTCCAAAGGCTCACATCGAAAAGAAGAAAATGCAGTACTTATATAATGATGGTGAACTTTATTATTTCATGGACCCAGAAACATATGATCAGATTCCACTTACTTATGGAGATGTAGAAACTGCAATCAAATATGTTAGAGAGAATGATGAAGTTACAATTCAATTTTTCCAAGGAAAAGCATTCAGTGTAGAAGCACCAAATTTTGTTAATTTAACAATTACTGAAACAGAACCAGGTGTGAAAGGTAATACAGCTACTAACGTAACAAAACCAGCTACAGTTGAAACAGGTGCGGTTGTTATGGTTCCAATCTTTATCGAAGAAGGAGAAATGATCCAAATCGATACAAGAACAGGTGAATACTTAGGTAGAGCAAAAGAACAATAAGATACAAAATGAGGCGTATGATTTTAGAATCATACGCCTTTTTTGAATCAATATCTGTTAAGGTTATAATAATTCTTTTTGTTCACGATTATAGTAATACACATGGTCTGACAGAACATCTTCTATTTCAACCTGCGTTTCATTGATTTCTGTAATCATTTCATTTAGCGTTTCTTTACATGGAGCCTGGCTTTCGGGAATAATAATAACCTCATGAATGCTGCTAGGAAGAATATAATAATTTTCTCTTAATAAATTTCCGATGTGAAATAAGACGTCTTCATATAGAATGCATATCGCCCCAAAACTTCTCAGAGAATTGGTCAATACAAACATAATGTCATCCGACTGTATGAGATTGTTGCATGGATTACCCATAAGTTCATCAATGACAATACGCATAGGTTTAAAAACTGCGGGAAGTAGCTTCGGTGTGTTCTGTTTTGCTAGTTCGTGAATTTCATCTAGTGTTGTCTCCCAGACTTGAAGCAAATCTTCAGTAACAGGTATGGTGGCGGTTCCCTTTTCGTCGATTTCAAACAGGATATAAAAGACAATTGCAAAATCTAGATATGCAATAGATGGAAGGGTTTGAAGAAGAACTTCGTTTTGGGGTGCATGGATGATTTTGTAAACGATTTTTTCTTTCATATTTTCAAAGTTTGAAATGGTATGTACCTGCCAGGAATGCTCGAATCTAATTTCGTGATAGACGTGTAAAATGCTATCTGCAATATCATCGATAGAATCATCTTCTTCAAAATGTTTGAAGTATTCTTCTAAGTAAATAGTAGGGGACAGGTTGATGTGTTTTTCGGAAATGGTTAGGCCGACACGCTCATAACCATTGTTTTTGAGGGCTGTGTGAATTTGCACATTCACATTTTGCCCAAGTTTAGAGGCCACTTTTTCTTTGAGTGCCATAACAAATTGTTCATAATTCATAAATACTCCTTTCGTGAGTGGATGAACTACTGATAAATTATAAATGGCTGGATAATGACTGATTTGTCATGAAAAGTGAACTGATAAATATTATGGTTTCTTGATTATAGCGCATTGCAATTCAAAAAGCAACTACAAAATCAATTTCTTTACATTTAAATTTAAATGTGTTACGATATACAAGGTCTTTTTAAGACGGATACACCTATAGCTCAGGGGATAGAGCACCGCCCTCCGGAGGCGGGTGCGGCGGTTCGAATCCGCCTAGGTGTGCTAGAAAAGAGGATGAAAGATGTCGGAATATAAACAGGCGTTTAAGAAAGCATTTCCATATACGATTCCAGTCCTTACAGGGTATCTGTTTATCGGAATCGCATTTGGAGTAATGTACGCAGAAAAAGGATATTCTTTCTTATGGGCGATACTCATGAGTGTGATGGTATACGCAGGTTCAGGACAATATCTGGCAGTCAACTTTTTTGTGCCAGGTATTTCTTTTATTCAGGTGATTTTCCTGACCTTTATGGTGAACGTGCGGCATGTGTTTTATGGAATATCGCTTTTGGAAAGATTTAATAAAATAGGAAAAAAGAGATGGTATATGATTTTTGCGTTGACAGACGAAACCTATTCTCTGCTTTGCACCACTAAGGTTCCAAAGGGGGTCAATGAAGCCAAGTTCCTGTTTGCAATTTCGGTGCTAGACCATGCATATTGGATATTAGGTTCAGCCATTGGTGCAATTGCAAAAACCTTGTTGCCAATTAGTTCAGAAGGCATTGAATTTGCCATGACAGCCTTGTTTGTAGTTATCTTTATCGAACAATGGATGGAGAGAAGAAACCGCATCCCGGAATTAATCGGAGTGGCAGTTGCTGTTATAAGTTTATTAGTATTTGGTGCAAATAATTTCGTATTACCGGCAATGCTTGCAATTGTAGCATTGCTGTTTGTGGGAAGAAAACAATTGGATAAGGGGGAGAGAGTATGCCGTTAAGTGCAGGAATGTCGTTTCTAATTATTGTGGTAGTTGCAATCACGACATTTGCAACTCGTGTAATTCCCTTTCTTGTTTTTCCAAAGGGAAGAGAAATTCCGAAAACAATACAGTATTTGGGGAAGGTTTTGACGCCGGCGGTTATCGGTATGCTGGTGGTGTATTGCCTGAAAAGTACGAACCTACTTTCCAAACCGTATGGGATTCCGGAAGCCGTTTCCGTGTTGGTTGTGGCGGTGTTACATATTTGGAAACGCAACAATTTGCTTAGCATTGGAGTAGGGACTGTACTCTATATGTTTTTAATCCAAGTTGTAATGTAATACTATTCAACTCTTATTTAGAGTTGTTGAGATGAAAAACTTATGTTAGAATAAACAGATAAAGGAATTCGGGAGGAATTATGAAGAAATTAGTTGATTTGCTTACATTCGAACTGGAAAATGCGTTTGAAAAGGCTGGTTATGATAAACAGTACGCGAAGGTAACGTTGTCAAACAGACCTGATTTATGTGAATATCAGTGTAATGGCGCAATGGCCGCTGTGAAGGTTTACAGAAAAGCACCGATTATGATTGCAAATGATGTAGTTGCTGCTTTGGAAGGCTGTGCTTGCATTGAAAAAGTAGAAGCAGTAAATCCAGGATTTATCAATATTACATTAGATGCAGCATTTGTTGCAGAATATTTGAAAAATATGAATGCCGAGGATAAGCTTGGTGTATCAGAACCTGATAAGGTAAAGACAATTGTGGTTGATTACGGCGGAGCAAATGTTGCAAAGGCACTTCATGTTGGACATCTTCGTCCAGCTATTATTGGCGAAAGCGTAAAACGAATCGGAAGATATGTTGGACACCAGGTAATTGGTGATGTGCATCTGGGTGACTGGGGCTCTCAAATGGGGCTTGTTATGATGGAGTTAAAGAGAAGACAGCCTGAACTTCCATATTTTGATGAAGCGTTTGAGGGAGAGTATCCAAAAGAGTCACCATTTACGATTGAAGAGCTTGGAGAGATTTATCCGACAGCAAGTGCCTATGCAAAGGAGAATGAAGCATTTAAGGAAGAGGCACTTCAGGCCACATATTTGTTGCAAAATGGACATAGAGGTTATACGGCGTTGTGGAGACATATTATGAATGTGTCATTGCCGGATTTAAAGAAAAATTACAGTGCGTTAAATGTAGAGTTTGACCTTTGGAAAGGCGAAGCAGATGCTCGGGCCTATATTGCGGATATGGTAGATTATCTGAAGAAAGAAGGCTATGCGCGTGAAGACCAAGGGGCTTTAGTAGTCGATGTTAAAGAAGAGACTGATACCAAAGAGGTTCCACCATGTATGATTTTGAAATCTGATGGAGCAGCCTTGTATGCAACCACAGACCTTGCAACCTTGGTAGAGCGCGAAAAACTGTATCAGCCAGACCAGGTGATTTATGTTACAGACAAGCGTCAGGAAATGCATTTTGAGCAGGTTTTCCGCTGTGCAAAGAAGACAGGTATTGTGCGTCAGGAAACGGAGTTGAAACACATTGGTTTCGGTACCATGAATGGGAAAGACGGAAAGCCGTTTAAGACTAGAGATGGTGGCGTAATGCGTCTGGAAGAACTTGTTGGTGATATTAATGACAAAATGTATGGAAAAATTATTGAAAATCGTGCTATCGATGAGCAAGAGGCAAGAGAAACTGCGAAAAAGGTTGGTTTAGCAGCATTGAAATATGGCGACTTGTCAAATCAGGCAGCAAAAGATTACGTATTCGATATTGACCGTTTCATTTCCTTTGAAGGAAATACAGGCCCATATATCTTATACACCATTGTTCGTATTAAATCCATTCTGGCAAAATATGCGGAAAGTGGAAAAACAGTTGATGCTTGCGAGATTCAAAAGGCTGAGTCGGCGAGTGCAAAAGCATTGATGCTGGAGGTTGCAAAGTTTAATTCCGTAATGGAAGGCGCTTATGAAGAACTTGCACCACACAAAATCTGTGCATATATTTATGATTTGTCAAATGCGTTTAACCGTTTTTATCATGAGACAAAGATTTTATCAGAAGAAAATGAAGAAAGAAAAGCAGGTTATATTGCACTACTTTCTATTACAAAACGCGTGTTAGAGACATGTATCGATGTGCTTGGTTTTGAAGCACCGGAAAGGATGTAACAACCGATGACAGAAAAGTTATTTTATGAAGACAGCCATATGATAACCTTCTCTGCAGTTGTAGAAGCTTGTGAAAAAGTGGGAGAATATTATGAGGCGGTTCTAGATAGAACTGCCTTTTTTCCTGAAGGCGGCGGACAATTTGCAGACACAGGTGTGATTGATGGTGTAAAGGTATTAGATGCGCAGGAAAAAGATGGAATCATTTATCATAAGATGGAAGCGCCTATAGAAGTTGGCAAACAAGTGGAGGGGGCAATTGACTGGGAAGAGCGTTTTTCTAAAATGCAACAGCATTCAGGAGAACATATCGTATCCGGGCTTGTGCATGCTGCTTACGGTTATGACAATGTAGGCTTTCATATGGGGACAGATGCAATAACCATTGATTTTAATGGTGTGCTTACAAAAGAACAGTTGAAAGAGATTGAGAAAAAAGCAAATGAAGCCGTAGTTGCCAATTTGGATGTGCAGGTACAATATCCTACAAAGGAAGAATTGGCGAATATCAAGTACCGCAGCAAAATCGAAATCGAAGGGCAGGTACG
>JAZOMR010000101.1:0-12620 GCA_045654105.1 Faecalimonas sp.
ATCAACTGGCGTTCTGCTCCTTGTGGGTATTTGGTCTTTAATGCTTTCACTTCCATGCGCGGTTCATCCTTAGTAAGTTCACGCAGTTTTTCAATACAGTCCGGTTTGTTGTCCTCTATACCAAATATACCTTTTGCATTGTCAAAAAGTCTCAGGACAATTCTCATACCACTTACAAGTTCTTCCGGATGCTCTAACATTCTTCTGTAGTCAGCTGTTATGAATGGCTCACATTCAGCACAGTTCGCAATCACGTACTCGATTTTATCCGGTTCCTTTGGTGAAAGTTTTACTTTTGTAGGGAAACCGGCACCACCCATACCTACAACACCTGCTTCTCCGATTAGATTGAGAATCTCTTCTTTTGTTAAAATCGCAAGTGGCTTTACATGGGCATATTCTATCTCATTGTATTCCCCGTCGTTTTCAATAATGATACTATTCACCTTTGTTCCGGTCGGATTAAAGTGTGGTTCAATGGATTTGACTTTTCCTGAGACTGATGCATGAATCGGAGCTGATACAAATCCGCCTGCTTCTGCAATCTTTTGTCCTACAAGCACTTCGTCACCAACTTCTACAATCGGAACTGCCGGTGCACCAATGTGTTGAGACAAGGGATATACCATATCACCGCTTGGCAGCACAGACACAATCGGTTTATCCTTTGCTAAACTCTTCCCATCATTCGGATGAATTCCACCTTTGAATGTAAACAATGCCATTCTCTTTCTCTCCTTTTTTTTGATATTTTTTTCACATGGCCCTTAAAGCACAAATAGAGACTACATGTAGTCTCTATTTGTTATGAGCGTATTCACTCTTACTATTCAGCTGTTTCTTCGATAGCTTCTGCAACCGGTTCTTCTACAACAACTTCTTCTGTTGCAACTTCTTCCACTGGTGCTTCCTCAGCAACTTCTTCTACTGGCGCTTCCTCAGCAACCGGCTCTAATATTTTCATGCTTAAGCTGATCTTCTTGTCTGCTTCATTCAGTTCAACAACTTTTGCAGTAATTTCCTGACCAACCGCTAATACATCAGATGGTTTTTCAACGTGTGCTCTTGAAATCTGAGATAGATGTAATAATGCGTCAACTCCAGGTGCCAATTCAATGAATGCTCCAAATTCTGTCATTCTTGCAACCTTGCCTGTCACTTCCGTGCCAACAGCATAATCTGTTGCTGCATTTGCCCATGGATTTGTTTCAGGGAATTTAAGACTGAGAGCAACTTTTGCCTCGTTAATATCTTTGATAAGAACCTGAATCTCTTCTCCAACCTTAAATACTTTCTTAGGACTTTCTACTCTTCCCCAAGACATCTCAGAAATATGTAACAATCCGTCTACACCACCCAAATCAATAAATGCACCGAAATCTGTTACATTTTTCACAGTACCTGTCATTGTATCGCCTACTTGAATCTTTTCAAATAATGCTTTCTGAAGCTCAACTTTTGCAGCCACTAACAATTGTCTTCTATCACCGATAACTCTATTTCTCTTCGGATTAAATTCACTAATCACAAATTCAATTTCCTGACCTTCGTATTTGCTCAAATCTTTTTCATATACATCAGACACAAGGCTTGCCGGAATAAATACTCTTGCTTCCTCTACAACAACACTCAATCCTCCACCAAGAATCTGTGCTACTTGTGCTTTCAAAACTTCTTTGTTCTCGAAAGCTTCTTTTAATCTTTCATTTCCTTTTTCGGCAGCCAATCTCTTGTATGTCAACTGCACCTGACCTTCGCCATCATTTACTTTCAATACTTTTACAGTGAGTTTGTCACCTACAGAGACAGCCGTTGTTAAATCAACATTTGCATCGTTTGTGTACTCATTACGAGCAAGGATACCGTCAGCTTTGTAGCCAATATTTAAAACGATTTCTTCAGGTTTTACATCGATGACTGTACCGTCTACAACCTCTCCATTTCGTATTGTTTTGAATGAATCCTCTAACATTTGTTCAAAAGTTAAATCTGACATTATTTTGAACCTCCTCAATTATATTGCTAGGCGTCGAAGCGCCCGCTGTAATACCTACTGTTTGTACTGACTTTAATTGATTCATATCCAAATCGTCAAGTGTCTGTATATAGTACGTATCGCCACATGCACTACGGCATATTTCAAATAACTTTTGCGTGTTGGAACTATGCTTGTCCCCGATAACAATCATCACATCGACCTCTTTTGCAATATTTTCAGCCTCTGTTTGTCGTTCTTTTGTTGCACTGCAAATTGTATTTAAAACATTTATATTATAATGCTTTTTGGAAATAATTTCAACTAAATATTTGAATTTATTGTAATTAAATGTCGTTTGAGATACAATGCAAATTTTGGTATTTTCAGGCAGCTCAAAGTTTTCTGCCTGTTCTTCAGTTTTAATAATCGTTACAGGTGTATGTGACCACCCCTGAATTCCTTGCACTTCCGGATGTTTTTCGTCACCTATGATAATAATATGAGCACCATCAGCGCTTTCTTTTTCCACAATTCGGTGGATTTTTTTCACAAATGGACAGGTTGCATCTACACACTTTAAACCTTGTTCTTCTAAAATAGTGTAAATGTGCTTTGAAACACCATGAGAACGAATAATTACTACACCTGATGTGAGCCTTCTTAATTCCTCTTCTGTTTCAATAACTTCCACACCCTTGCTCCTTAAATCCTTTACCACCTCTTCATTGTGAATAATCGGACCATAGGTGTATATTTTTTCATTCTTACATTCTTTAACCTGCTGATAAACAGTGTCTACTGCACGCTTTACGCCAAAACAAAATCCTGCTGTCTTTGCCAGTCTTACTTCCATGCTTCTTCCTTTTCTTACTTACATAATGATTTGATTGCTTCCACAACTTCGTCAATTGTCATATTGGAGCTGTCCACAAGTACAGCATCCTCTGCCTGCTTAAGTGGTGCTATCTCACGATTCATATCTCTGGTATCGCGTTCTTCAATATCGTGTGCAATATCCGCTAAGTTACATTCCACACCTTTTTCTTGCAACTCAAGAAATCTTCTTCTTGCACGTGTTTCTACACTTGCAGTCAAATATACCTTAACATCGGCATTTGGCAAAATATTGGTTCCAATATCACGACCATCCATCACAACATCCTCAGTTCTTGCAAGTTCTCTTTGAAGTTCCAGAAGCTGCGCACGTACTTCTCTAACTGCCGAACTTACAGATGCCATATTTCCAACTTCCTCTGTTCTGAGCAAAGAGGTTACATTTTCGCCATTTAAATAAACCTGTTGAACTCCATCTTCATATCCAATAGAAACTTTGGCATCCTTACAACTTTTAGCTATCTTTTCTGTATCTTCCGGTCTTAAACCTTGTTTCAAAAAGAATACTGCCAATGCACGATACATTGCTCCTGTATCCACATAAATAAATCCTAATTCCTTTGCAACTCTTTTTGCCACTGTACTTTTTCCTGCACCTGCAGGTCCGTCAATCGCCACATTATAGCCCATTTTCTTATCCTCCGTTATATTTATTTATTCCAATCACAGATACTATTTCCGGCCGCATAGCCTGTAGACCATGCAATCTGCAAATTAAATCCTCCAGTTAACGCATCCAAATCCAGAACCTCTCCTACAAAATATAATCCTTGTACAAGTTTTGATTCCATCGTAGATGGATTAATTTCTTTCACCTGAATTCCGCCCTTTGTGATAATTGCTTCATTGAAATCACGAAGTCCTGTGATGGTCATTGTAAAATTCTTTATTAGCGAAACAAATTGTTGTCTTTCTTCTTTGGAAATTAAGTTTACTTTCTTATCCAGGTCAATTCCACTTAATTCTATCATAATTGGAATCATTTTTGTAGGGAACAATTTACCAATCGCATTTTTAAAACTCTTATTCATGTTTTCTTCAAAATCTCGTAGCACACGCTGGTCTAACTGTTCCGTCGTAAGAGCCGGTTTTAAATCAATTACTAATTTTAATTCTTTTTCTTTGAGTTTCTTTCCTATATAACTGCTTGCACTCAGCATTAAAGGACCGCTGACACCATAGTGGGTAAACAGCATTTCCCCGAAATCATCATACAATTTCTTTTTATCATCGTAAACGCTCGCCTTCACATTGCGTAGGGATAGTCCCTGCAATTCTTTTGCATACCACTCTTTGATGGTCAGTGGAACTAATGCCGGCAATATTTCTGTCATCTGATGCCCTAATTCCTTTGCAAAACGATATCCATCTCCTGTGGAGCCGGTTGTCTGATAAGAAAATCCACCGGTTGCAACAATACAGGCATCACCCTCTACTCTTGTCCCATTTTGCAACTCGATATACTCAAACTGTTCTTTTCCAGCAATTCTCTTAACCGTTGTATGCAAATGAATCTCTACACCAAGTTGCTGTAACTCTCTGGTTAATCCTGCAATCACGTCAGAAGAATGATCGGAAACAGGGAATACACGATTTCCTCGTTCAATCTTTGTCTGAACTCCAATACGTTCAAAAAATTCAATGACATCCTGGTTCGTATATCCGTAAAAACTACTGTACAGGAATTTGGAATTCGTCACTACTGAGTTAAACAGCGTTTCCATATCACTTGCATTTGTAATATTACATCTGCCTTTGCCAGTGATAAACAGTTTTTTCCCCAGCTTTTCATTTTTCTCAAATATATGCACTTCATTTCCATTGTAGGCAGCAAAAATCGCCGCAAACATACCGGCCGCACCACCGCCTACTACAAGTACTTTGCTCATTTATATATCCTCATTTTCTCTTAATACAATGATTTCTTTTATTATGCGATATTTGATAGAAAACATCAAGTAAAATTATTCGTAAAGAAAGGCAATCTGTTCATATAACTCTGCAAAATTGATTTCACATTTTCCGTCAAAGATTCCCACCGGAACCTTGCTGTCGAAACCATAAATATTTAACACAACGTCTTCTTCGAATCGATAAACCATAACTCGTTTTGCATCAGGGTCAACAAGCCAATATTCTTTCACTCCTGCTTCTGTGTACTTGTTCAGCTTGATTGTTAAATCCTTCTTCTTGGTAGACGGCGACAACACCTCAACAATAAAATCAGGTGCGCCATACACACATCGTCTAATAATCTTGTCACGATCACATACAACTATCACATCTGGTTCCACCATAGTCCTGTTGTCACAATCCAGTTGTACGTCAACCGGTGCAACAGCCACCCAACATTTCCCCTTGTTTTTTTCAATATGGTTTTGTAATTTGTGTGCTATTTGAAACCCAAAATCCTGATGTATGGTTGTTGGAGCCAGCATTTCATACAGCACCCCATCAATCAATTCCACTCGTGTATCCTCAGGCATCGCATAATAGTCATCCAACGTAAATTCACCCTGTTTTTTCCCGAAATACGGCAAACTACCCTCACACACTCGGTCAGCATCTCTTTCTCTCAAAACATTTTCCACAGCATTTCTTTCTTCATATGTAATTGTTGTCGCAAGATTGTCTGAAAATATTTCCTCAACCTTTTCTAATGAAACTCCTGATAAAACAGCTACAATAGCATTGGTATAACCCAATTCATTCTTTCTTCTTTCTAAATCACGTTTTGTCATAAAAACATTCCTCCTTTTGTAATACATAAAAGAATTCTTCCACTATTAAATTGTAAAATTTGAAAACATTTGGTGAATCACCATTGAAATGCCGTATTCTTTTTGCGACTTAAATACATATTATCACAAATGATTGATTTGTCAATATTATAATAAAAAACATTGCTCAAATCATGTCTAAACCATGTATTCAAGCAATGTTTTTATATTAATCTTCTTTTGCCCATCCGTATGCATATTTTACAGCCTTATTCCAGCCTTTTATCATTGTTTCTCGTTTTTCTTGTTCAATAGCGGGGTTAAAAGTCCGCCCAATTGTCCAGTTATTAATAACTTCTTCTTTATTATCCCAATATCCAACTGCCAGACCTGCCAAATATGCAGCACCCATAGCAGTTGTCTCTACACACTGCGGTCTTTTTACCGGTGCACCGATAATATCTGCCTGTGTTTGCATCAAGAAGTTGTTCGCACTTGCACCGCCATCTACCTTAAGAGCAGAAAGTTCGATTCCCGAATCCGTTTTCATTGCCGAAAGGACATCATTTACCTGATATGCAATAGAATCCAGTGTCGCTCTTATAATATGGTACTTGTTAACACCGCGTGTTAAACCTACAATGGTTCCTCTTGCATATTGGTCCCAATGTGGTGCGCCAAGACCTGTAAAGGCCGGTACAACATAACAGCCGTTTGTATCTTCTACCTGCATTGCCATCATCTCTGACTCAGCTGAGGAATCAATAAATCGCATTTCGTCTCGAAGCCATTGAACGGCTGCGCCAGCGACGAAAATAGAACCCTCTAACGCATAAGTTACTTTTCCATCCAATCCCCAAGCAATGGTAGTAACAAGACCATTGTTAGAAAAGACTGGTTTCTCTCCTGTATTCATAAGAAGAAAACAACCCGTTCCATAGGTATTCTTCGCCTCACCTGGTGTGAAGCATGTTTGTCCAAACAGAGCTGCCTGTTGGTCTCCAGCAGCACCTGAAATCGGAACCTGCCCACCTAAAAACGATACATCTGAATATCCGTAAATGCAACTGGATGGTTTCGCAGTTGGAAGCATACATTTTGGAATATCAAGTTCCGCAAGAATTTCATCATCCCACTCCAATGTGTTAATGTTGAACAGCATGGTACGTGATGCGTTGGAGTAATCAGTTACATGCACAGCACCTTTTGTCAATTTCCAAATCAACCACGTCTCAACTGTACCAAATAAGAGTTCTCCTTTTTCAGCCTTCTCTCTGGCGCCTGGTATATTGTCTAAAATCCATTTTACTTTTGTTCCTGAGAAATAAGCATCTATCACAAGTCCTGTTTTTGCTCGATATTCTTCGGTTAACCCTTTTTCTTTCAAAGAATCACAATACTCAGAAGTTCTTCTACACTGCCATACAATTGCATGATACACTGGCTCTCCGGTATTTTTGTCCCACACAATTGCGGTCTCTCTTTGATTCGTAATGCCAATTGCAGCAATCTCATCAGCAGAGGCACCTATTTTATTCATAGCCTCCACAGCTACACCAAGCATGCTTGCCCAGATTTCATCTGCATCATGCTCAACCCAGCCTGGTTGCGGAAAATATTGTGTAAATTCTCTCTGTGCAACGCTGCACATTTCTCCTTTTTTATTAAAAAGAATACAGCGATTACTTGTCGTGCCGGCATCTAATGCCATGATATATCGGGACATACGCACCCTCCTGTGATTTTATATAAGCTATTTTTGTTTGATTGTACCATATTTTTAGGTGTTGTGGGTAAATATGTGACTTTTTCCTTAAAAATACCCATATTTGCACACACCACACCCAAAAATATTCAAAAAAATCCGACACATATCAAAATGTGTCGGACCTTTCATCTTCAATTATACCGGATAACTTCCGTTTTCTGTGTCAGCTACTGTCTGGTCAACTCTTGTTTGCTGTGCTTCTCTATATTTAAAGAAATCTGTAGCAACTTGTGGGAATAATGCGTATGTTAATACGTCTTCTTCCTGTTGTGACCATTGCGCCATTTCACTGCGAAGTGTATCTAACTCGTCTGGAATTAAATCTGCCGGACGACATGTGATAACTTCCGGATTTTCACCAAGAACTTTCTTTTGAACCTCTTCGTTGAATGGCTTAACTGTTGCGCCGTATTTTCCACTTAATACGTCTTTTGTTTCTTTTGTAGCCATTTTGTAACGTTCTCCCATAAGTACGTTGAATACGGCCTGTGTACCAACGATTTGTGAAGAAGGTGTTACAAGAGGTGGTTCTCCAAGGTCTTTACGTACCTTTGGTACTTCTTCTAATACTTCGTAGTATTTGTCTTCCGCACCTTGTTCTTTCAACTGTGATGTCAAGTTTGATAACATACCACCTGGTACTTGATATAACAATGTCTTAATGTTAACACCCATGTTCTTTGGATTCAAAAGTCCTGATTCCAAAGCATTGTCACGGATTGGTCTGAAGTAATCAGCGATTTCAGCCAATAAGTTTTGATCCAAACCAGAATCGTATGGTGTGTCTTTAAATGTTTCAACCATAACTTCTGTTGCTGGTTGTGATGTTCCAAGTGCAAATGGAGACATTGCTGTATCGATAACATCTACACCAGCTTCAACAGCTTTCAAATATGTCATGGAAGCAACACCTGATGTGTAGTGTGTATGAAGTTGAATCGGAAGGTCTGTTACATCTTTTAAAGCTGAAATGATTTCTGTTGCTTTATATGGAACTAAAAGACCAGCCATATCTTTCAAACAGATAGATGTAGCACCCATGTCTTCAATTCTCTTTGCAATATCCATCCAGTATTCCATTGTGTATGCATCACCTAATGTATAAGAAAGGGCAACCTGTGCGTCCGCACCTTCTTTTACAGCAGCTTTTACAGCTGTTTGAAGGTTACGCATATCGTTTAAACAGTCGAAAATACGGATGATATCCATTCCGTTTGCAACTGATTTTTGTACAAAGTACTCTACCACGTCGTCTGCGTATGGACGATATCCTAAGATATTTTGCCCACGGAATAACATTTGTAATTTTGTATTTTTGAATCCATCACGGAATTTACGAAGTCTTTCCCATGGATCTTCTTTCAAGAAACGAAGAGATGCGTCAAATGTAGCACCACCCCAGCATTCTACTGAATGATAACCAACTTTATCCATTTTCTCAACAATTGGAAGCATTTGTTCTGTTGTCATTCTGGTAGCAATCAGGGACTGATGAGCATCACGCAAAATTGTTTCTGTAATTTTAATCGGTTTTTTTGTGATTTCTGCCATTTTATTGTCCTCCATAATTATTTCACACCAAAGATTGCCATAAATGTACCGGCAGCTACTGCTGTACCGATAACACCTGCAACGTTTGGTCCCATAGCATGCATTAATAAGAAGTTTGTAGGATCAGCCTCAGCACCAACCTTTTGTGATACACGAGCTGCCATAGGAACCGCAGATACACCTGCCGAACCAATGAGTGGATTAATTTTTCCACCGGTAGCCTTGCACATAATCTTACCGAAGATTACACCGGCTGCCGTACCAAATGCAAACGCAATCAATCCTAACAATACGATTTTAATTGTATCCCAGTTAAGGAATGCTTCTGCACTTGTGGTTGCACCTACAGATGTACCAAGTAAAATAACTACGATGTACATCAGTGCATTGGATGCTGTATCTGTCAACTGTCTTACCACGCCTGATTCTCTGAATAAGTTACCTAACATTAACATACCAACAAGTGGTGCTGTTGTAGGAAGAATCAAACATACAACGATTGTAATGATAATTGGGAACAAGATTTTTTCCAATTGAGAAACCGGTCTTAATTGCTCCATCTTAATCTTACGTTCTTCTTCTGTTGTCAATAATTTCATAATTGGTGGTTGGATAACTGGTACCAATGACATATACGAGTATGCCGCTACCGCGATAGGTCCCATGATTGCCGTCTGCTCTAACTTACCCGCAAGGAAGATAGAGGTCGGACCATCTGCTCCACCGATAATTGAAATAGCTGCTGCTGCCTTGTCTGAAAATCCCAATGCCATAGCACCAAGGTATGCTGCAAAGATACCAAACTGTGCTGCCGCACCAAGAAGGAAACTTTTTGGGTTTGCAATCAACGGACCAAAGTCTGTCATCGCACCAACACCCAAGAAAATCAGCGATGGTAAAATCGACCATTCATCTAAAACATAGAAATAATGGAGCAATCCACCCACACCGTTTTCTGCTTCTTCCGGTGATATCATAATGTCTGGGAAAATATTAACCAAAAGCATACCAAAAGCAATTGGAACAAGCAGCAATGGTTCAAAACCATGTCTGATTGCTAAATATAGGAACACGCAGGCAACACCAATCATAATGAAGTTACCAAATGTTAAATTCAAAAATGCGGTCTGCTCTACGAGGTTTCCTAATGTATTTAAAATATATTCCATTTTTTAACCTCCTGTGTAGTGAAACTACGATGTCCTAATTAATTTAATGTAGCTAAAACTGCTCCTGCTTCAATAGCATCACCAACTGCCACATCAATGCTTGCAACAGTTCCATCTTCTGGAGCTACTACAGGAATTTCCATCTTCATTGCTTCAATAATGATAACTGCATCACCTTTTTTCACGCTTTGTCCAACATTTGCTTCAATTTTAAACACTTTACCTGCTGCACCTGCAGTTACTTGAATGCTACCTGCTGTTCCTGCTGCCTTAGGTGCTGCCGGAGCTGCCTTTGGAGCTACCGGAGCTGCTGCTTTTCTTGGTGCTGGAGCTACTGCTCCACCAACATTTTCTTCTACTGTTACGTCATATACATTTCCGTTTACTGTAATTGTATAACTTTTCATCATTTCTTCCTCCATTATTACCAATTATTTGATGTTCTTCTTCTGATAGAACGTACTACAAATCCATCTGTACTTGTGCCCTCTTGCGCTGCAATTGCTGCTGTAATAACCGCAATCAACTCTAGGTCATCTGTCAATTCTGCTGTCTCAGCAACAGTTTCTGTCTGAACAGCCTCTTTCGCCTCTGCTTCCTTATCCTTCTTTTCAAAGAAACTCATAAGTACAGGAATGTACTTCATCAAAGAAATTAGGAAAGCAAGGAAAATCAATACAACAAATACGGTTCCCATACCTAATAAAGTATTTAACCCTGCTTTTGTAAGTACTTCTCCCATAGAGAATTTAGCAGACACATCCATGGATTCAACGTTCATTTTTTCATCGAAAACAAATAAAATGGTCGCTTTTCTGTTCTTATATTCTGCTTCTGTAGAAACTTCATATCCATCATTTGTAGCCTCAACTACATAGTCACCATGGCCTACATACTCACCACATTCTGCTTCCGCAGCCTGCCATGAATTAATAATGGCTAGGAAATTCTCGCCAGTTACCGGAAGATAGTTTGACATCATAATGTAATTCAACTGAAAATCCGAAACTGTTTTGAAACTTTCAAGGTCCTTGTCTGCCATCTGTGAGAAGCTGCCGATAAACACTTCTGCGCTTTGTTCCAGTGTCTCTTTTGTTGACTTAGACACTTTTTCTTCTGAACATCCCACAAAACTCAAGGCCATAACAAGAACACAAAGTAATAAACTAATCTTTCTCTTCACTTGCCTCACCTCACTAAATTGTTCCGTGTTTCTTTGCCGGGCGTTCTTCTCTCTTTGTAAATAACATTTCAAATGCACCGATTAAGTACTTTCTTGTATCTGCAGGTGCAATGATTGTATCTACATAACCACGTCTAGCTGCTGCCATTGGGCTAGACTGTAATTCTTTATATTCTGCAGCCTTTTCATTGATTGTTGCAGCATCCGCATCTGCGTACATAATTTTAGCTGCCAATCCTGCATCCATCATACCGATTTCAGAATTTGGCCATGCATATACCATATCTGCACCGATAGCTTTGCTGTTCATTGTAATGTATGCACTTCCATAAGCTTTACCAATTACTACGTTAACTTTTGGAACTGTCGCATTTGCAAATGCGTAAGTAAGTTTTGCAATCTCTCTTGCCAATCTCTTTTCTGCACATTCACATGCTCTGAAACCGGTCACATTTGTAAATGAAACAACCGGAATGTTGAATGCATCACAAAATTCTACAAAGTCAGAAGCTTTCTTGCATCCCGCCTCTGAAAGTGTACCATCAAATTCTTCTGCTACATTTCCTTCTTCATCGTATACTTTTGAACGGTTTGCAACCACACCAATAGTCATACCATTCAAACGAATAAACCCTGTTACCATGTCTTTCGCATATGCTCTCTTTGTTTCGAAGAACATGTTGTCGTCAGAAATCATAGCTGCAACTAATGCTGTATCATCTGCAGCATTTTCGATTCCTTCACAAGCACGATTCAAATCATCCAAACATTCATCATAAGAAGCATCATCCTCGTTGTTTGCAGGCAAGATGCTTACCAATGCGCGAATTTCTTCCATGATATCTGCTTCTGTTCCAACCACATCAACCAATCCTGCTTTTTCACTTTGGAATGCTGCTGAGGATGTATCACATTTTGAAATCTCATTTCCTTCAATTGCATTTGGAGAGTTCAAGAATAATTTACCATTCTTACCTTCCATAAATGTGAAATCTGTCATTGCAGATGCTACTGCAAGTCCGCCACCACATTTTCCAAAAACGGCAGTAATCTGTGGAATCACACCTGATGCCATTGCTTGTTTGCAGTAAACACTGCCGAACGCATTCAATGCATCTGTTGCTTCTTGAAGTCTTAATCCCGCACAGTCAACTAAACCGATAACAGGTGCTCCCATTTTCATTGCCATATCATAGATGTTAGCAATCTTCTTCGCATGCATTTCACCGATAGAACCTTTTAAAACGGTTGCGTCCTGGCTATAAACATACACTAAGTTGCCATCAATTACTCCATAACCGGTAATAACACCGTCTGCAGGAGTCTCTTTTTGCTGCATGTTAAAATCTGTTGTTCT
>JAZOMR010000102.1:0-2672 GCA_045654105.1 Faecalimonas sp.
AGTTTTTCCTCCTGCTCCATTGTGGTTCCACTAACGGTACGATTATCGGTATGAACAGAAACCAATAAACCTTCCTCTAAAAACTGCTTCAATGGATAACTCTGCAAATTGTCCACCGCCTTGGTCTGTAGATTACTGGTCGGACACATCTCAATTCCAATTCCTTTTTCCTTGCACACGCGTCTTAGTTCCGGACTCTTTTCCAAAGCAATGCCATGACCCAAACGTTTTGCACCAAGTTCGATGGCTTCGCGAATGTTATCCACACTCCCGCATTCTCCCGAATGAATCGTAAACGGAATACCCCATTCCTTCGCCTGTACAAACAATTCACGAAATAGGATGGTTGGAAATGCAGATTCATCTCCTGCCAAATCCAGTGCACATACACCCTTTCCAACGAACGGTTTCGCTGCCCGAAGCATCTCCAGATTCTGTTCCAACGAATGATGACGCATGGCACAGACAATTGCAAAGGCATAGGTCCCAGATTCACGCTCACCCTTCTTCAATCCACGCACCACGCTTTCTATTACTTCTGCGCAGTTCAGTCCTTTATCTGTCGATAACATTGGTGCAAAACGAACCTCGATATAAGCTACCCCATCCTTCGCCGCATCCATGACCAACTCATATGCTGCCTGCTCAAGCCCCTCTTTGGTCTGAAGACAAAGCAACGGCAAATCAAATTTCTTCAGGTACTCCGTCAGACTGGTGCAGTCTGGCCTTACTTTCAGTTTTTCTTCCAGTTCTTTTCGTTCTATGATGATTCCCTGCCTTCTTAGCATTCTATCAACAAAATTAATGTTTAAAGAACCGTCTAAATGGCAATGTAATTCTATCCGCATACTATTCACCTCAAACTACCTATGTTGATTCTTTCCACCTTAT
Organism: Faecalimonas sp.; assembly: GCA_045654105.1. Taxonomy (GTDB): domain Bacteria; phylum Bacillota; class Clostridia; order Lachnospirales; family Lachnospiraceae; genus Faecalimonas. The sequence continues at coordinate 892 of JAZOMR010000102.1, forward strand.
TCCAACTCCATGAATTACAAAAAGGGAGCACAAAACTCCCTTTCATTTTATCATTTCTCACTCCAGAAATCTACAGGTTCATAATCCTGCAATTTCGCAAGAAAGCCTTTTTGTTGTAATTCATCTTGTATCAAATCTAACGTTTGTTCATCTTCCGCAATGATAGTATGATAGTGGTAGTTAGAAGTAAGCTTCATGAGGTTGGTAGATTTTCCGCTTGAGATTCCCTCCATATACTTACGCACATCTCTTCTAGACTTAATATTCATAGGAACCTTGATTACTCCGTATACCTTATGGTAAACAAATACATCTTCCACTTTCCCGCCAAGGTCAACAAACAGGTTCAGTTCTTCTTCCACCTGTTCATCCGTGTGAATCACCTTGAATACCCGGCTCGCTTCCTTTGTCTCTTGAATAACATATCCTCGATTGGTAGCCATTACATCAATCCCATTGGCGCGAATCAGAGCCATGTCCTGCACAATCACCTGTCTGCTAACTCCCAGTTCTTTTGCCAGCTCTGTCCCTGCAACCGGTGTTTCGCTACTATTTAATATTTTTATAATTTGTTCTCTTCTCTCTTTTCCGCTCATTGCCATAAAAACTCATTACCTCTCTTTAAGTTATATCATAACCTATTTTAAGGTAATGCTCAACAACATTTTCTAGACTAAGCCCGCCAAGTCCGGCAAGCCCATTGACACAAACGGTACATACGTTACCAGAAGAAGTCCTGCCAAAATAGCCACATAGTAAAGCAACATATATGGCATGACCTTTGCAAGCGTTGTTTTTCCAACTTTGATGGAAACAAATAAGGTGTTACCAACTGGTGGTGTAATATTTCCAATACATAAGTTATAGACTAGAATCAAGCCAAATTGTATTGGATTCATGCCAAATGTCTTCACAATCGGTAAGAACAGTGGTGTAAATATCAATATGGCCGGAGTAACATCCATAAAGGTTCCTGCAACTAACAAAATCACATTCATAATGAGCAGGATAATAATCTCATTGTTTGTAATTCCAAGTAATGCCGCCGAAATTGCCTGAGGAATCTGGGTAAATGCCATTACCCATCCAAGGATGTTGGAAACTCCAATCAAGAACACAATCATACCACTCATTTTTGCACTGTCTACTACGATTCTCCAAAAAGATTTCAACGAAATGTTTCTATAACAGATACCCAAAATCAATGCATACACGACTGCAATTGCGGACCCTTCTGTTGCTGTAAAGATACCGGCAACAATTCCTCCAATGACAACCACAATCAGAGACAAGGACGGTAATGCTTGCAAGGTTGCAATACCAAGATATCCCCATTCGAATTTCCCTGGTCTACCTCTGTATCCTTTTCGTCTTGCAATGATAACTGCAACAATAATACAGCACAGCGCCCATATAATTCCCGGAACATATCCCGCAAGGAACAATGCTGCCACGGAAGTCCCTCCTGAAACCAGAGAATACGTAATCAACGCATTAGATGGTGGTATAAGAAGTCCGGAAGGTGCTGATGCAGCATTTGTTGCCGCACAGACAGCAGGGTCATAGCCTTGTTCTTCCTCCCCCTCACGCACCATGCTTCCTACTGCTGCAGCCGCTGCTGAAGCGGAACCGGATATTGCCCCAAACAAGGCATTTGCACCAACATTTGTTACCAAAAGGGAACCTGGTAATTTCCCAAGAATAGCCAGCACAAAGTTAACTAACCTTTTCGCAATCCCACCCTGATTCATAAGATTTCCAGCCAGAATAAAGAACGGTAT
>JAZOMR010000103.1:0-2103 GCA_045654105.1 Faecalimonas sp.
ATCTACTGGCTTACAAGTGCCCGAAAACCCTTTGAAACAAAGGGCTTTCGGGCATTTTATGTTTTAGTGAAAATGCCTTTGCAACACTTTTGCAACACACAGTGTGAAAAATATAAAAAGGAATGGTTGCAAGTGGCTATCAAGTTAAGTTCGGAGGAAGTAAATTACCTTAATGGTGTAGTTTCATCGAGAAATATAGTTGCAGGTCATCAAGCAGCGGCAATCTGGCAAAGCACCGGTCGCCGCTTTGTGATCTTGTTAAGTATTTTCTCAACCTATAAATATTTTTTAGAAATAGCCGCACATTTCATGCCCCTGATCCGTTAAACATTATGAAGGGAGGTTCAGTTTAATATGGATATTGAAGAACAATATGACAAAATATACCGATATTGCTATTTCAAGATGTATGATGATCAAATAGCACAGGAAATTACCCAAGAAACCTTTCTTCGTTTTTACAAGCAAGGATTAAATCTTGGCAGTGACAAAGCGCTGCCGTACTTATACACAATTGCAAAGAATTTGTGTATAGACCACTTTCGTAGGCGGACGACTGAAAGCTTAGAGGAAATAACAGAAGAAGTTATATATGACCCAACCGAAGACCTGATAAGTAATTTAACATTAAGAATGATAATGTCAAAATTACCGGAAGATGAACAAGAATTGATTTTTTTGCGGTATGTAAACGAAATATCTATTACAGCGATTTGCAAAATCACTGGGTTATCCCGCTTTGCTGTTTATCGGAAATTATCTAAATCTTTGAAATGGTTGAAAGAGGAATTATTGAAGGAGGGATTTTCAAATGGATAATAAATTAAAACGGAACATTCAAAAGGCATTTGAAGCCCCACAACCAAACCGGCAGGAAAAGATACGATTTTTAAGAACATTACCTGGGTCAAGAATTAGTATGTTTCGCTTTATATTAGTACAGGCATCATACATGAGGAAAATGACATTGGTGTTTTCTGTTCTGTTGCTGCTGCCTGCGGTGATCGGGGCTAATTATATCAGCGAGAATACATTATGGATCGTGTCTGCGTTTGTGCCGATTTTAGGGCTTTTGGCAGTAGCGGAAAGCACCCGCTCTACGATGTATGGAATGAGTGAATTTGAAATGTCTACCCGGTTTTCTTTGAAAAGTGTGGTGATGGCAAGAATGAGCGTTTTAGGCGTACTTGATTTCATTGTTTTAGTCTGTGCCATTCCATTGTGTTACACCGGAAGCGGATTTTCTTTATTGCAAACAGGACTATATCTGCTTGTACCATATATGCTGACTGTCAACATCAGCTTATGGATCATTCGACGCTTCCAAGGCCAAGAAACGGTTTATGTATGTATGAGTGTTGCAGCATTGATTGGCGGAGCTAATGTCGGACTGCATTTTATCACAGATCTTATATACCAAAATGCCAACATTGTCTGGTGGTTTATTCTATTAGTTCTCCTGTTCGCAGGAATGGCGCATGAGATATATTTAGCAATAAAACAAACGGAGGAAAATACATGGAACTTGTCATTGACAGACTAACAAAGCAATTTCAAAACAAAATCGCAGTGGACCGTATCAGCCTGCGTTTGCATAGTGGAGTTTTTGGCCTTTTAGGCACCAACGGTGCTGGGAAAACTACCCTTATGCGTATGCTCTGTGGGATCCTGCAGCCTACAGACGGTACGATCGCTTTCGACGGTATGGACGTCCGTGAAGAAGGCTATCGTGCAGTATTAGGGTACCTGCCTCAGGATTTTGGCTATTATCCTGAATTTACTGCTATGGATTTTCTGTTGTATATGGCGGCATTGAAGGGGCTGCCCAAGAAGTCAGCGAAACGGCGAGCAAATGAACTTCTGGAATTGGTCGGTCTGCAAGACATGGGCCGCAAAAAGATTAAAACATTTTCGGGCGGTATGAAGCAGCGACTGGGGATCGCTCAAGCACTGCTGAACAACCCGAAGCTGCTGATCCTCGACGAACCCACCGCCGGATTGGACCCCAAAGAACGCGTGCGCTTCCGAAACCTTATCCAACAACTCGGTAAAGACAGCATCGTACTTCTGTCCACCCATATCGTTTCCGACATAGAGCATATT
>JAZOMR010000104.1:0-2581 GCA_045654105.1 Faecalimonas sp.
GGACTTGCGCTTGTGATAAGATATACGGGCGAATGGAAGTAGGTCTTTTTTTTATGCCTAAAAATAGGTAGTCTCGCAAACTACCATGTAACACGTAAAACATTGAAAAAAAGCGAGGTGGAAGTTGTGCGTACAAGAATAACATTGGCATGTACAGAATGTAAACAACGTAACTACAATACTACTAAGGATAAGAAAACTCATCCTGAACGTATGGAGACAAAAAAATATTGTAGATTCTGTAAATCACACACATTACACAAAGAGACGAAATAATATCGTTGGAAGGAGTGAATGTTATGTCTGAAACTACAGTAGAAAAACCAAAAAAGAAAAGCTGGTTCAAAGGTCTTAAAGCTGAATTTAAGAAAATCATTTGGCCGGATAAAAAAACACTTGTTAAAGAAACTGTAGCAGTTATCGTGTGTTCTGTTCTTTTGGGCGGAATCATTGCAATTGTTGATGCGTTAATCCAATACGGTATCGACTTTATTGTAAGATAGTTGTTAACGGGGAGAAAGGTGATTTTATGTCAGAAGCAAAATGGTATGTAGTTCATACTTATTCAGGGTATGAAAACAAAGTAAAAGCAAACATTGATAAGACAATTGAAAACAGACACCTTGAGGATCAGATTTTAGAAGTAAGAGTTCCGATGCAAGAAGTTGTAGAAAGCAAAAACGGTGCTCAGAAAGTTTCTCAGAAAAAAATGTTCCCGGGATACGTTATGCTTCATATGATTATGAATGATGACACATGGTATGTAGTAAGAAATACCAGAGGGGTAACAGGATTTGTAGGACCTGGTTCTAAACCAGTTCCGCTGACAGAAGCAGAAATCGATGCTTTAGGAATTATGAATGCAGAGGTTGTTTCAAATTATGAAGTTGGGGAAACAATTGTGGTTGCTTCCGGTGCATGGAAAGACACAGTTGGTATGGTTAAAGAAGTAAATCCTCAAAAACAAACTTTGACAATCAATGTAGAATTGTTTGGTCGCGAGACCCCAGTAGAGATTAGTTTCTCAGAAGTTAAAAAAATGTAACAATTAAAAGTGGGAGGGAAATCCCCGCGAATACCACAAGGAGGTACACAAAATGGCAAAAAAAGTACAAGGTTATATTAAATTACAGATTCCAGCTGGAAAAGCAACTCCAGCTCCACCGGTAGGTCCAGCACTTGGTCAACACGGTGTAAACATTGTTGAATTTACAAAACAATTCAATGCTAGAACAGCAGATCAAGATGGTATGATCATCCCTGTTGTTATCACAGTTTACAATGACAGAAGCTTTAGCTTCATCACAAAAACACCACCAGCAGCTGTATTAGTTAAAAAAGCATGCGGACTTAAATCAGGTTCAGGTGTTCCAAACAAAACAAAAGTAGCTACTATTACAAAGGCTCAATTAGAAGAAATCGCTAAGATTAAGATGCCAGACTTAAATGCTGCTTCAGTTGAAGCTGCTATGAGCATGATCGCAGGAACATGCCGCAGTATGGGTGTTAAAGTAGAAGAATAGGCTACACAGAAACATTGTGAACAAAAACGTGGGAGGGCTCGCTCCCGATATTACCACTAGGAGGTTATTGAATATGAAAAGAGGAAAGAAATATTTAGAAGCTGCTAAATTAATCGAAAGAGGAAATCTTTACGAAAAAGCAGAAGCAATTGCATTAGTTAAAAAAGCAGCAGTTGCAAAATTCGATGAAACTATTGAAGCTCACATCAGAACAGGTTGTGACGGACGTCATGCAGACCAACAAATCCGTGGCGCTGTAGTATTACCACACGGAACAGGTAAAACAGTTCGTATCTTAGTATTTGCTAAAGGTGCAAAAGCTGACGAAGCTTTAGCAGCAGGAGCAGATTACGTAGGAGCTGAGGAATTAATTCCAAAGATCCAAAACGAAGGATGGTTTGAATTTGACGTAGTAGTTGCTACACCAGATATGATGGGTGTTGTTGGTCGTCTTGGTCGTGTACTTGGACCAAAAGGCTTAATGCCAAACCCAAAAGCTGGTACAGTAACAATGGACGTTACAAAAGCTGTTAACGATATCAAAGCTGGTAAAATCGAATACAGATTAGACAAAACAAACATTATCCACGTGCCAGTTGGAAAAGCTTCTTTCACAGAAGAACAATTAGCGGACAACTTCCAAACGCTTATCGATGCAATCAACAAAGCTAAACCAGCAGCATTAAAAGGTCAATACTTGAAGAGTGTAACACTTACTTCAACAATGGGACCTGGTGTTAAAATTAATCCTGCAAAATTGTAAGATTTGTTATTGACATCCAATATATACCTTGCTATAATATGCAAGGAATTAACTGCCGAAGACAGTAGGTGCCGTAAGGCATAAGGTTTTAAACGCCTACCGAGGAGATTGAAATTCATTAAATGAGTTTACAAAACCTCTATGTCTTTGGGCATAGAGGTTTTTATCTTATGAAACAATCGGCGGTGCCATTTATAAAAATAATATAAGGAGGTGCACCATTCGTGGCAAAAGTTGAATTAAAACAACCAATCGTTGCAGCAATCGCTGAAGACGTAAAGGACGCACAATCAGT
>JAZOMR010000105.1:0-16623 GCA_045654105.1 Faecalimonas sp.
GGCTGTTAATACAATATTCATAACAAAACTCCTTGGTTATTGGTATGTATTTTTTTCGTATACGAACAAAAAAAGTGCTATTGTATCACTAGAAAACTTGTAATGCAATAACACCTCTCACTCTCTTTTTCCGTGCGTTGCATTTCGAACTCTCTCCACAAGCGTTACCTTTGCAGTTAGCTCAGCCCAGGCACCCTTGCGGCACCCGGAAGGTTCTACTTAGTGCTGCTTCGTTCCCGACCTGACACGGTTCATAGATTTCCGTCGCGCAAGACCCAAACATCTACGCCACTTACAAAGGGCAGCCTTACAGAGAAGAGCCCTCCATGCAACATCACCCCTACTATAGCGGATTGTAGGTACAAGGTACCGCTAACACCCCGGCTGCACGGTTACTTATTATACTATTCTTTTTACATAAATGTCAATGCTCTTGGCGCTTTTTCTCGCGTAGTTCCCTAAAAAAACTTGTCATCATATTACTACATTCTTCGCCAAGAACACCGATTTCCAATTCAACCTGATGATTGAATTCTTCCATTTGTAATAAATTTAAAATGGAGCCTGCACATCCCGCCTTTGGATTCATGCACCCAATCACGACCTTTTTCATGCGCGATTGCACAATTGCTCCGGAACACATTTGACATGGTTCCAGTGTCACATACATAGTACATTCCTCAAGGCGCCAGTCATCCATTTTTTTACTTGCTTTTTTAATCGCCATTAACTCTGCATGGGCCAGCGTATTTTTTTCAATAGTTCTTCGGTTATAGCCCCTTCCGATTATCTTCCCTTCATAGACAATTACACATCCAATGGGAACCTCGCCTAGTGCATACGCCTTCTTTGCCTGCCGAATGGCTTCCTTCATATACTTTTCGTCTTGTGTCATCATGGGTCAATTATAACTCAGAACATAGGAATCTGTCGACACCAATATCCAAAATCTTCATAAGTATTCTTTTCATTTTCTTCTAATTTCAAATCCACATCAGTCAGTCTGCGAAACTCTGGAAATCCAAAAGCCTTTGCAGCAACCTCTTCCTTCTCATGAAAAACTCCAGGCACGCCCAGCCAAATATTTCCGTCCTCTTCTATATATAACAGATGGTGGTAGTTATGATATCCATGAAGTAAAAAACTATTGTTTGCAATGCGCCACTCTTTTCGCGGAAATCTTGAAATGTCCTGTCTTGCAATCTTCTCGTAGGTTATGTTTCGCGGAGGTATGTACGAATCGATTTCTTCCTGTTCCGGAGGTATTGGAGTAATCTGTTGCTCCTGCAATCTCTCTTCCCGTCCCTGCAAGCCCTCCCGCTGCCCTTGTGGAGTCTGCATATTGTCAGTTGGTGCCTGCATTTGTGAAAATGGTGGTTGTTCTTGCATGTTCTGCGGGACAACAGGTGTCGTGGGTTGTTGTTGTGGCATATCAGGTGCAGTCGTTTGCTGTTGCGGCATTTCCACCGTGGTAGGCTCTTCTTCCACCGGAAGCATCTGTGCCTCCCATCCACCTACATATTTTTCTCCGTTATCCTTCTGAAACAGTATGCCTTGTATGTCATCCACATTTTTTGCATAAATCTGTATTAGATATTTATCCATCTGCTTTTCTATCTTCATAAATCCAATGTTACGTACTCTTTTTCCATCTTGGTATTCGTACAAATACTGAGTAGTTTGCTCCATATTCGTTCTCCTTTCGAATCTTGTCTACTACTCACTTTATTCATCTTGTCCCCAATATAGAACTAAAAAAAGAGTCTGTCTTGACAGACTCTCGCGCGGGGTGTGGTTGCGAAGCAACTTCTTTATATGACTGCATTTAATTCCTGATACAATCTCTTCGCATAACTGTCCGTCATGCCGCAAATATAATCTGTCACAAGCAGCAAGCGCAAATACAATTTCTCGTTTTCATCCTTGCCCTCTGCCTGCTTGTGATATGCACTCTTATAATTTTCCGAAATGAACGAAACAACTCTTTTGTCAATATCATTCAATTTCACATCAGTATCATAATAAAGAACCGCCTTCACAAACTTGTCCATTAGAAAGTCCATAATCACTGATTCAGCTACTTCCATCTTATAGATAGATGGTGTCGTGAACACTCTGCGATAGGCCATGTCACCCAAAAGATGCATTAAGCCTTCTCCATAGGTGCCGCAGAAAATATCCTTGCCATATGTACCTTCCATAATGGCATTGTAATTAGAAGTAAATCCATAGGTGGCGCAATTGATTAGAAATCCCTGCGCTTGTACAATCCAGTTTTTCACTGCATATTCTTCCGGATTACTTACACCGCGCTTTACACCACTTTCATATTTATGCTCTAATTTGTCTAGCGGTCTGAATGGATTATCAGGCTCACTCTCCTGCAATTGACGCAGCTCTTCTTTTAATTGATAGTAGGAAATAAATCCCTTCACATATGCATCTTCAATATCAGCCGTCTTGTAGGCAATATCGTCTGCCGCTTCCAAAATAAAAGTGAGTGGGTGACGCTTTCCATCTGTCCCTGTCTCCTTCACAATGGACTCAAAGATGTCCTTATCTGCATAGTAATATCCCATTTTCTTATCTTTGATATTTCCTGTCGTTTTATCAATTCCAACCGAAGAAACCGGATACTTCACAATGGTATGAAGCAAAGCATAGGTCAGGTTCATCCCATGTTCATCTACCAGATAATGCAGCTTCGTAACCAAACGTAGGGCCTGCGCATTTCCTTCAAAATGATAGAAATCCTCTCGCATCTGCTCCGTTAACAGGTTCTCAACCGTTTCACCCTTGAACTTCATAATCGGAAGATTGCGTATAAACCAATCACGAATCACACTCTCTCCAAAATGTCCAAACGGCGGATTCCCAATATCATGAATCAGTCCGGCGCATTCCAGGATATTACAAATTTCCTCTTTGTCCTTCCATGTGAAATTCGGGTCCTTAATATAAGTTAAAATATATTCTCCAATATTTTGTCCAAGGGACTTTCCATAAGAAGAAACCTCCAAAGAATGGGTAAGTCTCGTCCGGATAAAATCACTCTTATCTAACGGAAAAACTTGCGTCTTATCCTGTAATCTTCGGAAAGACGCACTCCCTATGATTCTGTGATAATCCTTTTCAAACTCGCTTCGCAAATCTTCCTTTTGCTTCGGCTTTGTTACTGCTTCACGCGGCCGCTTTGTCGATAATAATTGTTCCCATCTCATTTTTATCTCACCCTTTCAAAAACAAGCCACTTCTTACTGCGCTTCTTCTGGTTGATAATAATCTTGCAGATACTCTTCCAATGTGATTCCTAATTTCATAATCTCGGTTGCATCTTCCACTCCGACGTAACGATAATGCCACGGTTCATAAATAATCCCCGTAATGTTTGTCTTCTCAGGTGGATATCTTAAAATAAATCCATATTTATGACAATTTTCCTTCAGCCATTTTGCCTCAGCCGTTGTTTCCTGACGCTCGTCCAACTCTGTATATTGATTCGAAATTAAATCCAAGGCTAGTCCAAGGGCATGCTCGCTTGTTCCAGGAATGGCCACATTAAGAGATGTCTCGTTAAAAGCATCCCAATAACTCATACCGTCTTTGACACGTTCCTTCATGGACTCTCCAAAAACCTGTTCTTGTCTTTCTACAGAGCGGTATGCAGAACAAATGTCAATGTGTAATCCCGCTTTTTTTGCATCGGCAAGCATTTTCTCAGCCGCATCTATAACTCGGGCATCTAGACTAAGGCCTTCTTCTAACTCCATGAGTTCCGGAACATATCCCTCTTCCATCGGATGTACACCATTGACAAGAACCATGTTCCAAGGAAGCTTCACTTCTTCCTCGTTCATTTGTTCCTTCAAATCATACAGCTGTTTTTCTACCTCTTTTAATTTTTTATCGTCCTTTTCTTGTACTTTAGCAACAGCCTGGGCAACCTTTTTTTCTGACCTTTTTTCTTCCTTTGAACGGCCAATGCTGCTTCCAAGCATTCCACCTATAAACAATACTATAATTGAATATATCACTAATCGTTTGTGTTCCTTCGGCATTCTCCGAAGTTTCATTCTCATTCCCTTTATACACCAACCGATAAACTTCTTTACATCCATTCTTCTTCCCCTAATACGCTAAAAAATATTATTTATTATATCACAATCAGACTTCCAGTGCTACTCCCAAACATCCTTCTGGCATATCTACATTAAAATTTTTCGCAATCGTTGCACCAATTACTGCAAATGTGTCTTGCTCCGGAAGTAAACCGCCCTCTTTCATAGACGGTGACCAAGCGATAAATGGCACTTTCTCTCGCGTGTGGTCTGTACCTGTATATGTCGGATCATTTCCATGGTCTGCTGTGAGAATCAACAAATCATCCTCTCTCAGAAGTGGCAATAGCTCTCCTAATTTCTCATCAAACATTTCGATTTCTCTGGCATATCCAACAACATCTCTTCGATGTCCCCACAGTGCATCAAAATCAACTAAATTCACAAAACAAAGTCCTGTGAAATCTTCTTTTGCAATCTCTATGGTCTGTTCCATTCCATGCACAGATGACTTCGACTTATGCGACTCAGTAATTCCCTCACCCGCAAAAATGTCATTGATTTTTCCGACAGATATAACCTCTATCCCTGCATCCTTCAGAACATTTAAAGCCGTCTCTCCACTTGGCTTAACAGCATAATCATGGCGATTGGCTGTTCTTTTAAATTCTCCTTTTTTTCGCCCTACATATGGTCTTGCGATTACACGCCCCACCTTCCATTCATCCTTCATGGTCAGTTCTCTGGCAATCTCGCAATATTTATAAAGGGTCTCCAGCCCCATTGTCTCTTCATTTCCACATATCTGCAACACGGAATCCGCAGATGTATAAACAATTAAATGTCCCTTCTCAATCTCTTCCTCTGCAAGTTCTTCTAAAATTTCCGTGCCACTGGCACTCTTATTCCCAATAATTGTTCTCCCTGTGCGTTTTGACAGCTCGTCAATCAATTCCTTAGGAAACCCATGCTCCGTAAAGGTCTGAAATGGTTTGTCTGTGTAAATCCCCATCATCTCCCAATGTCCGGTCATGGTATCTTTTCCTACGCTTTTTTCGTTCAGCTTCGCATATTTCCCAAGTGGTTTTTCCACCGCTTGTACACCTTTTAATTCGCACAAATTCGCAATCCCCAATTTCTGCAAATTCGGAATATTTAATCGTTCAGTATATTCTACAATGTGTCCCAATGTATTTACACCGGAATCACCGTAATCTTTTGAGTCATCCATTTCTCCTATTCCCAGAGAATCTAATACAATCGTAAAAATGCGTTTATATCTGTTCATAACGACTCCTTTCCAACCAGAATTTTAAGGACAAAAAAAGAACTGAACCTTGCAAGATTCAGTTCTTAGTGCGCGATCAGGGGCTCGAACCCTGGACACCCTGATTAAGAGTCAGGTGCTCTACCAACTGAGCTAATCGCGCATCGCATTTCATAACGCAAGGTTTATTATATATTGCTTTTCCAAGAAATGCAAGCATTTTTTATTAAAAATCCGTTAATAATTCTTTTCTTGATTACATGTCTTAAGTTTGCTCTTCGGATTCAGTACCTTGTATACTTCCCAAAAGGATTTTCGGAATCTCCTTACACATCTCTGATATGGTTTACAGTGATAAAACAAATTGCAATGTCGTCTCATACATAGCACCATTTATCTTTTTTATTAGTATATCCTTGTTGCAATCAATTTGTGAATTGGATTCCCTTGAGCAGAGAATTTTTCTTCATATTCTGTCATGACATTTCCTTGATTCATAGTAGCATCATGATGTAAATCAAATGTAGAGCCGAGCAATTTCCAACCAGCCTCCTGGACTTGTTCTAATGAAAATTCAAATAATGGACGATTGTCTGTTTTAAACTCCACTACGCCTTCTTTTGCCAGCACCTTATCGTACTGTGCAAAAAATACAGTAGAAGTCAATCGTCTCCTTGCATGTCTTTTTTTCGGCCACGGGTCGGAGAAATTCAAATATATTTTCTCCACTTCTTCCGCTTCAAATACATCCGGAAGCTCCATTGCATCCATACATATAAATCTGACATTGGTAAGTTCACAAAATTCCTCTGTATCAAATTTCTCCAATGCACGAAGCAAAACACTGGAATATCTTTCAATTCCAATGTAATTAATTTGTGGATTCTGCTTTGCAAGAGTTAAAATAAACTGCCCTTTTCCCATACCAATTTCAATATGAATGGGATTCCTGTTCTCAAAAAGCATGTTCCACTTTCCCTTATATTCTTTACTTTCCTTTACAGCAATCGGATGACGTCTAATAACGTCATCCGCACCTGGTATATTTCTTAATCTCATATGTTTACCTCTTTATCATTCAGCTATGAAGCTCGAATAATAGTAATTAGTACTCAAAAATCGCAACGCCATACGGTGGCAAATCATAAGCAAATGAATACGGTCTTCCGTCACACTCTGATTTTTCTGCTTTGTAAACTAACGGACGTTCCTGACCTGTTCCACCATATTTTAACTCATCACTGTTAATAATCAATTTGTACTGTTTGCTCTTTGGCACTCCCACACGATAATCCGGTCTCGCCATCGGTGTCATGTTGCATACAAATAACAAGTTTTTCTTTTGGTCCTTCGAATGTCTTACAAAACTATAAATGCTTCTGTCCGCATCATCTGCGTTAATCCATTCAAATCCTTCCCAGTTATCGTCACATTCATACATGGCTTTATTCTTCTTATATAAATGTAACAAATCTTTCATGAATTCCTGCACATTTCTATGCCATTCCTCACCCAGTAAGTACCAATCAAGTTCACGGGCTTCACTCCATTCCTGTAATTGGGCGAAATCTTGTCCCATGAACAATAACTTCTTTCCGGAATGTCCCATCATAAACGCATAACCAGCCTTCAGATTTGCAAACTTATCAAATCCAAGTCCCGGCATCTTATTCAACATAGAACATTTCAAATGTACGACCTCGTCATGAGATAATACAAGCACATAATTTTCACTGTATGCGTAGCTCATGGCAAATGTCATGTTGTAATGTGCACCCTTTCTAAAGTATGGGTCCAATTTCATATACTCTGTGAAATCATGCATCCAGCCCATATTCCATTTCATGCTGAAACCAAGTCCGTCATCTTCCGGTTTCCCGGTAACCTTCGGCCATGCCGTAGATTCCTCTGCAATCATCATGGTTCCTGGATTACGTCCCAGAATCACAGAGTTCAAATGCTTGAAGAATTCAATCGCTTCCAAATTCTGGTTTCCGCCATATTTATTTGCAACCCACTCTCCGTCTTTCTTTCCATAATCCAGATATAACATAGATGCAACTGCATCTACACGCAAACCGTCAATGTGAAAATGTTCAATCCAAAACAATGCGTTTGCAATCAGGAAGTTCTGTACTTCAGGACTTCCAAAATTGAAGATTTTGGTTCCCCAATCCGGATGCTCCCCTTGTCTTGGGTCTTCATGCTCGAAAACAGCAGTTCCATCGAACATGGCCAACCCATGTGCATCTTTTGGAAAATGAGCCGGAACCCAATCCAAAATGACACCAATATTATTCTTATGGAAGTAGTTAACCATATAAGCAAAATCTTCCGGTGTTCCATAACGGGAAGTAGGTGCATAATATCCAGTCACCTGATATCCCCAAGAACCATCGAACGGATACTCTGCAATACCCATAAGCTCGATATGGGTGTATCCCATTTCTTTGATGTACTTCGTAGCTTCTACTGCAAACTCACGGTAAGTATAGAATCCATCGTCATCTCTTCCCGGATGGCGTTTCCACGAACCAATGTGTGCCTCATAAATAGACACCGGGTTTACGTGGAAATCCCATTCATTACGAGCCTCCAGCCATTTGGTATCAGACCATTTTAAATTACTGATGTCACTTACTCGGGATGCATTCCCCGGTCTGACCTCTGCATAATTCGCAAATGGATCCGCTTTATACAAATATTCCCCTTTCTTGGTTTCGATACAATATTTATACAACGCACCTTTATCTATTCCTGGTATAAAACAGCTGTAAATGCCTAATGGTTCTTGGCGTTCCATCATATGTACACCTGGTTTCCAATCATTAAAATCTCCTACTACGGATACCGACACGGCATTTGGCGCCCACACAGCAAAATATACGCCTTTTCTTTTCCCATCTTTTACAACATGGGACCCCATCTTTTTGTAAATCTCATAATGGTTACCTTGTCCAAACAAGTATTGGTCCAATTCACCGACTTCATACGCTTTGCTCATGTTTAATACTCCTTCTCCTAAGGGCTCTCATTAATATTTTTATTATACTTTAAAACCTCGTAAAAAGAAAGAGTTTTGAGACATTTCCCGTCCCAAAACTCCTTGAATTATCTAAAATCTTCTTCTTTCAAAATAATGCGGTCAGATTCATCCCTATTCTTTCCAATCAGCTTCTTCACCAACTTCTTCAATGTAGTTCTGTTTGCATTCTCAATGGCATCATCTATGATGGCTTTTACGTCAGCAACCGTAACCACCTTCTCTTCTCTTTGAAGAATGTCGATGTCGCTGTATAATGCAAGAATTCCCATCTCGTCAATCTTATACCCATTTTCTTTTGCATAAGTTTGACCAAATGTTACAAGCTCATCATTGATAAATACCGGTAGGTCAATACGAGAACTAAACTTTTTCCCAAAGTTAGGATATTCATTCATCAATCTCTCAATTGGTTTTCTTTCATCTTCAAGAACAACAAGAAGCTCTCCTGTCTGCCCTTCCATCAATTCACACAAATCCTCAATTGTGTTGCGTTTCAATCTGGAAGCCTTTTCAATAACAAGTGCTCCGCCATGAAGCTTTTCAACAATGTCACTTACATTCTTATTGTTAAGAGCCTCTGCTTTTACAATCGCAACTTTTCCATGCTTCATTTTTCTGGATTTTTGGATTGCTTTTACAATATTAACTGCAAGAACTGTTTTTCCTGAGCCTCTACGTCCAACAATGAGTACATTTCCAATTCTAGATGTTCCATATCTAGACTTACATTTCTTATCATCCTGAAGAACCTTTACAATCTGTTCACTCATACCATGTACCGGAACAAAATAAGAGAATAATTTTTTCTGTTCTTCTGTAAGTCCGGCCTTCAAGCCTATATCGCTATGAGCTTCCAAGTCATAACGCCCTTGAACTACAAAGCCTGTATCATATGGTGTGCCTGCTTTTGATGGTTCTTCTGGCTGGTAAGGTGGATTAACTGCACTTGCTACAGCCACCTCTTCCATCGGTGTCTCATCCGGTACGTCTACACGCGCTGCACTTGCCAGCGCTTTTGCAGACAACGCAATCTCTTGTGTATCTCCAAGCTTAATACCTTCTTCTGCATCTGCTTTCAGGGCACTTGGTTGGATTTCTCCCATACCTTCAACTTCTTTCGCAACCATCTTTTCGATGTCTGCTGTCTCCGAATATGTGATATCAATTTCAGGAACTTCCATTGCCTCTGCCATAGGTGCACTTGTAGGCTCATCCGGGGTTGCAATAAATTCGTCAACCTCTTCCTTGCCTGGTAGTTTAATATCCATTGCTGATAATTGCTCTACCACCTTCTGCAACAATGGCTTGTCCTCAACAATTTCGTCTATTTCTTTCGCTGTTTTCTGTGCATCAATCTCTGCCGACTCAGCTTCCAGCTCTTCCATTAATTTTCTAACATCATCAGAAAGGATTTCTTCCTTTTCTTCTTCCGCCTTTTCAGCCTCTGCAGCAATCTCAGCTTTTTCTTGCTCCACGCGCTCGAACTCTGCCTGAATCATCTGCGCGTTTTCCATCTGCTGTTCTTGCCAATCCTGAACGATTTCCTCGATGGACATGGTTGGTTTTGCTTGTGTTGTTTCCTGTACAGATTCTTCTTGGACTTCCTCTACTTCCTGAACTTCTTCAGATGCGTCTGCCTCACCTTCTTCCACTGGGCTTGGCTCCTCTACAGGTGCATCTACAGCCACTGCTTCCGGCACGATTTCTTCCGCTACTTCCACAGGAGTTTCTACAACCGTTGTTGCCTCCTCAATTTCCACCACTGGTGCTTCCTCTACTACAGGTGCCTTCTCTTCTTCCAAACGGCTCATATATTTCTCGTGTTGTAATGGAGTCAATGGTTTGTACTGCATCTTCAATTCCATCGCTTTGTAAATATATTTGCCTTCACTAAACCAAAGAATCAAATCATCGCACTCTTCCAAGCACTCAGAAATCATTCCTGCTTCTTTATATAATCCGGCAAGTTCAAATGCCCATTTCTCTACATATTCAACTTTTTTAAACTCTTCCAAAACAGCAATCTGCTCTGCAATCGGTGCATTTTTGCTTTTTAAAATTTTATACTTGAAAACGAAGCGATTTGGGTCATTTGGTGCTAACGCTACAAACTCCTCGTAGCAATCCATTGCTTCCTTCACTTCGTTCATCTTAAGAGCAAGCGTTCCAAGACGATAGATAATCTTCTTGCTGTCCGGTTGACGGTCATATGCCAAGAACAATATATCTCTTCCCTTTTGATATTCTCCGTTATATTCATAAACTTCGCTTACTGCACAAAGGACTGCAACGTTTTTCACTTTGCGCCAGTCAATGCTTTCTGCAATCTCATAAGCTTCCTTATATGACTTGTTTTCTAAGCACTTAAGCATCTGTTCTGTTTTTTGACGATATTCGTGTTTATCCACTGTATTTCACCCCTGTTAAAAACTTTCATACATATGAATCATTTTATCACACACAACATGCAATGTCAAAATGGTTGTAACAAAAATGTAACATATTTTCTCGCACATAAAATGACAGCCATCATAACCTTTTATAATGACTGCCATTTAATATTCATTTTTATTCATTTGTTTTCTATTCTCACATTTGGAGGATATTTGTGATATAAACCTGTGCGCCTATCTTCTTAAAGTTATATCAAAATTCATCTTTACTTCTTATTATTATCTGATGTTTCTTTACACATCTCAATTATATAACTTTAATCTTTTATGTGGTATACTTTCATTCAATATGTCTGCAAATATATCATCTTTCCCTTTTTCATCCAGATTTACTTATACTCTCCAAATCCCTTTTTACATTTTCATATTCTTCTGGAATTATAATCTATGGTAAAGGCTTTCATCACAGGTCGTTACATTTGCCATACCACTAACATATTGAATTATGCACTCTACGTTGTCCACTGGATTCTCAGCCTCCCTTTCCCTCAACTATTCTTAAAGAAATTCTTTTTCTTCTAGGTTTCTTACTTTTAAAATTTTCCTTCCCATTTCGGATGTTTCATATTCGTTATATTTCCTTTCTCGTCAGAAATATCTGATATGAAATCTATCTTACTTGAAAATCCAAAACTTTCTTTTTCAGAAACATTTTCTATAAGAAAATTCCTCTTTCTTTAAGTGGTTTGTTTTGTTGTATTCATACTAACATCTAGTCTTGTATTTGTCAATACTATTTTGAAATATTTTTTAAATTATTTTTCTTCTTGTTTTATTTGTCTGAATTATCTGAAAATTTACTTTCAATCCAAATAACAATCACTTAACATGACCAAAAGCGCAGCCAGGCAAATTCCAAGCTGCGCTTTGGAATACTTATCCCTTATAATAATTAATCAAACATCCTTTCAAGATAATCTCTCTTTCATTATCTGTAAGGTCTCCAAGTTTGAGTTCAATTTCCTTCAATCCTTCACCAACTACAACTGCTTTTACTACATCCCATTTTTCTTCTACTGCTTTTCTCACATTCGGAACAAAAATGTAGTCGCCGTTTTGGAAGCTCAGTGCTTCATGGCTTTCCTCCGTAATAAATGGAAGCATACCCCAGTTGATTAAGTTGGAACGATAACGCTTTGTTGCATATTCATTTGCAATGTTTGCCCAACCGCCAAGTACCTTTTGACAAGATGCTGCCTGCTCACGAGCCGAACCATCGCCTGGTTTTACTGCAAAGATTGTGCTACCAACGCCAAGGTTTCCTTCTCCTACTTCCGGATATGCAGTACGGATTGTAGCCATAACCGGTTTCAATTCCTCCAATACTTCCAATGGACATGTGCCAGCCTCAATAGCTTTTTGTGCTTTTTGTACTTCCTTCGCACGTCCAACATATGCAGGGTCCTTACGAGATAATGCAAACTCCGCAAGTCCAAGTGGGTTAGAACGATAGCTTGAAGTTTCACCAGATGGAATCAATTCATCTGTTGTTGTTACAGGGTCGTGAATCTCTGAAACAACCTTAAGCACTAAATTTTCTGGAAGTGCTGACATTGCAGGCCAGTCTTTGATGTTTGGTCCAAATTGGATTTCCACATCCGGGTCGGCTACGCCTTTGCTGTCAAATACGCGGTTTGCGTAAATACTTGCGTCGAAGTGATATTTCGGCGCCTTGTATTCGATATCCATCACATCTGCTGCCGATGTTAAGTAACCTTTGTTTGCCGCAGTAGCTGCAATCGAACGAGCATCCATAAGCGCAACAGAAGAAATCTGTCCACTTTGCAATTTCGAACCTTCACGGTTCGGGAAGTTTCTTGTTGAATGACGAATGCTAAAGGCATTGTTAGCAGGTGTATCTCCTGCACCAAAGCATGGTCCGCAGAAGGCTGTTTTCACAATTGTACCTGCTGCCATAAGGTCAGCCACCGCACCATTTCTAACAAGTTCCATATAAACAGGTGTACTTGCAGGATAAACGCTGAGTGTAAATGCGTCTGAACCAATATTTTTACCACGCATAATATTAGCTGCTGCACAAATATTTTCAAATCCACCACCTGCACAGCCTGCGATAATACCTTGCTCTACATACAATTTCCCATTGCGGATTTTATCTTGAAGTGAGTATTCTACTGCACCGTCAAGACTTACCAATGCCCTCTGCTCTACATCATGAAGAATGTCTTTCAAGTTCGCATTTACTTCGTCGATTGTATATACATTACTTGGATGGAATGGCATTGCAATCATAGGTTTGATCTTGCTTAAATCTACATAAACTACACCATCGTAATATGCAACTGCTCCCGGATTCAACTCTTTATATTCGTCTACACGTCCATGAGTCTCATAAAATTCTTTGATTGTGTCATCTGTTTTCCAAATAGATGAAAGACAGGTTGTTTCCGTTGTCATAACGTCGATACCAATACGGAAATCTGCACTAAGTTTGGCAACACCAGGTCCAACAAATTCCATTACTTTATTATTTACATAACCATTTGCAAATGTTGCACCGATAATTGCGAGAGCAACGTCCTGTGGTCCAACACCAACAGATGGTTCTCCATCTAAGTAAATCGCAACCACACCCGGCATTTTGATGTCATATGTTTTATTCAATAATTGTTTTACTAACTCCGGTCCGCCTTCGCCCATGGCCATAGTACCAAGCGCACCATAGCGGGTATGACTGTCTGAGCCGAGAATCATTTTTCCGCCGCCTGCCAACATTTCTCTTGCAAACTGATGGATAACTGCTTGATGAGGTGGTACATATACTCCACCATATTTTTTTGCACATGTAAGTCCAAACATGTGATCATCCTCGTTAATCGTTCCACCAACTGCACATAAACTATTGTGACAGTTTGTTAAAACATACGGAATTGGGAATTTTTCTAATCCAGATGCTCTCGCAGTCTGAATAATTCCAACAAATGTAATGTCGTGTGACGTTAATTTATCAAATTTAATCTTCAGACGGTTCATGTCAGAAGATGTATTGTGCTCTTTCAAAATACCATACGCTATAGTTTGTTTCGCTGCCTCTTCTTTTGTGATGCCTTGACAGCACCCTTCCGTATCTTGTACAAGCTCTGTCCCATTTACAAGGAACGCACCTTTGTCGTATAATTTTATCATTTTGTTTCCTCCTAATGTTGTCGGTGTTTATTCTTGACTTCTCAAAAATTTCATATGGTCTGATACCATAAGTGCAATCTTAAACGTAAGTGCATCGTCAAATTTTTTCACGTCAAGACCTGTTGTTCTCGTAATTTTATCCAATCTATAACCTAAGGTATTGCGGTGTAAATACATTTTACGAGCTGTCTCAGAAATATTTAAGTTGTTTTCAAAGAATGAATTTACTGTCACCAACGTTTCTTTATCGAATTGCTCAATTGCATTGCCGTGGAATACTTCTTGCAAAAACATTTCGCAAAGAGAGATTGGAAGCTGATGAATCAAACGGCCAATTCCAAGTTCATTGTATGCAAGAATACTTTTCTCCACATAGAAAATACGTCCCACATCCAGAGCCATGCTTGCCTCTTTATAACATTTTGACACATCCTTCAATTCTTCTATGATTGTTCCATAAGCAACACGGACATCCACCATCGCTTCTGAGCCGAGTGCATCTACAATTGACTTAGCAATTTCATTAACTTCTTCATACTCATCTGTCTTTTCTAACGCTTTGATCAGAATAATATGTCCTTCATCCACAGATGTAACATAGTCTCTTGCTCCTGTAGAATATAGACTCTTCATGGTTTCTAACACAAGGCTGTCGCTCTGTTTTTTAGGCTCCACAACAAATACCATTCGTTTGGCTTCAATATCAACATTTATCTTTTTGGCCTGATTATAAACGTCTACCAACAGTAAATTATCTAAAAGCAGTTGTTGGAAGAAACGATTCTTATCCACACGTTTTTCCAGCAATTGATTCACATGCTCAAATCGGCTAACGCAAAGTTTCCCCAGCACTTCTACATTATCCATTACATTATGAATTGCATACACATAAACCAATTCCCCGTCATAACGGATTCCAAAACATGCATTTTGCTTTGAAATATATAAATCTGCATCTTCTTTTTCCAGAAATGCCTTTACATCTTTTGAGGTTTCTGCTACATCTTGCGATGTGGATGCAATACATTTTCCTTGCAAATTCCAAACGGAACACTCCTCATTTATAATCGCCTTTACCTCTTCAATAATTTCATATAACGTATGATTCGCCAACAACTTACCTTACCTCTTTCTGTAAATTAAGCCAAAGCTACCTTTTTGGTAGCTCTGGCCCTTGCTTTATTATAATCTCTTTAATAATTCTTCTCTTTCTTTTTCATAGCCTGGTTTGCCAAGTAATGCAAACATATTTCTCTTATAATCTTCAACACCTGGTTGGTTGAATGGGTTTACACCTAAAATGTAACCACTTACACCACAAGCAAATTCGAAGAAATAGAACAATTGTCCAAGATAAAATTCATTTTGTTCCGGAATATTAACCATAATATTTGGTGTTTGTCCATCTGTATGAGCAAGGATTGTACCATTCATTGCGTTCTTGTTAACAAAATCAACTGTTTTTCCCGCAAGATAGTTAAGCCCATCTAAATCAACCGGTTCTTCTTTTAATACGATTTCTTCAGCAACATTTTCCACATTGATAACTGTTTCAAACATGATGCGTGCACCATCTTGAATAAATTGTCCCAATGAGTGAAGGTCTGTTGTTAAATCCAAAGACGCTGGGTAGATACCCTTTTGGTCTTTACCTTCACTTTCGCCGTAAAGCTGTTTCCACCATTCAGAAATGTAGTGAAGTGATGGCTCATAATTAGCCAATACTTCAATTGCCTTTCCTTTGTTGTGTAAAATATTACGTACTGCTGCATATTTAAGAGCATCATTTTCTTCAAATGGTGCTTCTAATGCCATCTGCCTTCCTGAAGCTGCACCTTCCATTAACTTGTCAATGTCAGCACCGCTTACTGCGATTGGAAGTAAACCTACAGCTGTAAGCACTGAGAAACGTCCTCCGACATCATCCGGTACCACAAATGTCTCGTAGCCTTCTTCCGTAGCAAGCCCCTTAAGAGCTCCTCTGCATTTATCTGTTGTAGCGTAAATTCTCTTAGCTGCTTCTTCTTTGCCATATTTATTTTCCAAAAGTTCTTTGAAAACACGGAAAGCGATAGCTGGTTCTGTTGTAGTACCAGATTTTGAAATAATGTTAAGAGAAAAATCACGATCTCCGATTACATCAATCAAATGTTTCATATATGTACTGCTGATATTATTACCAACAAAATAAATCTCTGGAGTTTTACGGATTTCTTTTGAAACCATGTTATAAAAATTATGTCTCAAAAATTCAATTGCAGCTCTTGCACCAAGATAAGAACCACCAATACCAATTACTAATAATACTTCTGAATCATTTTTAATCTTTTCTGCTGCAACTTTAATACGAGCAAACTCTTCTTTATCGTAATTAACCGGCAAGTCAATCCAACCAAGAAAATCATTACCTGCACCTTTTCTGCTTACAAGTAAATCTGCCGCATCTTTTGCAATCTTGCTCATATATTCTACTTCATGTTCTTTGATAAATCCATTTGCTTTTGAATAATCAAATGTCACTTTATTGCTCATTTTTATCTTCCTTTCTGTAAATAACTCATAACCGATATTATTTTATCAAATATTCTTTTGTTTATCAAGCCAAAAACTCTTCTAAAATGGCTCGAATTCTTATTTCTTGCTGACTTCTTT
>JAZOMR010000106.1:0-4823 GCA_045654105.1 Faecalimonas sp.
CAAATCTATAGCCTGTTTTGCTATAAGAAACTTTATTAATTTGGATTAGGCATATGTATATTTTTGAAGCAGATACTACCAGTTTTTCTGCGTCTTTTGGTTGGGAAGTGTAAGAAAATTAATCTATGCCTAAATTTTTGCCGCAAATTTGCATATTTGTATTGAAACATAGTTGTTATTTTGTCTATGCCTAATTCATTAGGCAGACATATTGAGAAATCTGCTCTATGCCTAGAAAATTCAAATTAGCTGGCAGGAATGCATGCAAAATTTCATCTATGCCTAAAAGTCACCAATTAGCTGGCAGGAATGCATGCAAAATTTCATCTATGCCTAAAAGTCAAATCCTATAGTGAAAAGTTGATATAAAGCTTGCATAAACTAACAAAAACTAACAAAAAATCATTTAAAAGTGCTTGCCAATATTAGGATATCTATGTTATACTACTCATGTTGCAAAAAAACACATATATGGTTATCTTTGCAGGTGCCCGAAATAGGGTGGCAGGGAAGGAAGTATATGGAAGAAAAAAACCAAAATGGAGGAGAGAGAAATGAACGTAATCTCAATGAAACAATTATTAGAAGCAGGTGTTCACTTTGGACATCAAACAAGAAGATGGAACCCTAAAATGTCTGAGTACATCTACACAGAGAGAAATGGTATTCACATTATCGACTTACAGAAATCTGTAGGTAAAGTAGATGAAGCTTACAAAGCAATCTTTGATGTAGCTGCAGAAGGCGGCACAATCCTTTTCGTAGGAACAAAGAAACAAGCTCAAGACGCTGTTAAAACAGAAGCTGAACGTTGTGGAATGTACTACGTAAGCGAAAGATGGTTAGGTGGTATGTTAACCAACTTCAAAACAATCCAAGGTAGAATTAACCGCTTAAAAGATATCGAAAGAATGTCAGAAGACGGAACATTCGAAGTTTTACCTAAGAAAGAAGTTATCGAACTTAAGAAAGAATGGGAAAAACTTGAAAAGAACTTAGGCGGAATTAAAGAAATGAAGAAAGTTCCAGATGCTATCTTCGTAGTAGACCCTAAGAAAGAAAGAATCTGTGTACAAGAAGCACACACATTAGGAATTCCATTGATCGGTATCGCTGATACAAACTGTGATCCAGAAGAATTAGATTATGTAATTCCAGGTAATGATGATGCTATCAGAGCCGTTAAATTAATCGTTGCTAAAATGGCTGATGCTGTTATCGAAGCAAACCAAGGTGAAACTGCTGTAGAAGCTGTAGAAGCTGAAGAGGTAGTAGAAGCAGTTGAAGAAGTTGTAGAAGAAGTAGAAACAGCTGAAGAAGCTTAAGATTTCAAACACGGAGGAAATAATCATGGCAATTACAGCAAGTATGGTAAAAGAATTAAGAGAAATGACAGGCGCAGGTATGATGGACTGTAAAAAAGCTCTTACAGAAACAAACGGAGATATGGATGCAGCTGTTGAAGTATTAAAGAAAAGCGGTGCAGCTAAAATGGCAAAGAAAGCTTCTCGTATTGCAGCTGAAGGTATCACACGTGTTGCTTTCAATAACAATGAAGTAGTTGTTGCAGAAGTAAACTCTGAAACAGACTTCGTTGCAAAGAACGAATTATTCCAAGCTTTTGTACAATTAGTAGCTGACACAGCACTTGTTTCTGGCTTAAATGGTGGTAAGAACGGTGAAGATGTAGAAGCACTTCTTGAAATGAATGGTCTTAATGACGCGTTAATCGAAAAAACTGCTACAATCGGAGAAAAATTATCTGTACGTAGATTTGAAAAAATTTCTGGAGAATGTGTAGCTAGCTACCTTCATGCAGGTGGTAAGATTGGTGTAATCATTGCAGCAGATGGTGCAACAGATGTTAAAGAAGCACTTACAAATGTTGCTATGCAGGTTGCAGCTATGAAACCAGAGTATATCAGCAGAGATGATATTGATGAAGCAAGCCTTGCAAAAATCAGAGAAATCATTGTTGAATCTTCATTAAATGATCCAGCAAATCTTCCAAAGCCAGTTTTAAATGATTTAATCAACAAAGCTTGCTCAGAAAAGATTTGGAGCGATGAAGATATTGCTACTTATGAAGAACAAAAGAATAATAAATATTTATTCAACTTCCTTTCAGACGAAGCAAAAGCTACACTTGTAACTTTAGCTATGGCTGACAAAGAAAACATTATGGCAAATAAGATCTTTGGCGGTGCAATTGAAGGTCGTGTTTCTAAGCAATTAAAAGATATCTGCTTATTAGATCAAACTTATGTAAGAGCAGAAGATGGAAAACAAACTGTTGCAGCATATCTTAAATCTGTAAACAGTGCTCTTGTAATCAAGAACATAGTTCGTTTCGAAGTAGGCGAAGGTATGGAAAAGAAAGTTGATGACTTTGCAGCAGAAGTTGCAGCTCAAGCAGGAAACTAATTCCAATAATAAAATAATTTTAAAAACGTCGAAAAACTGCGAGTTTTCGACGTTTTTTTAATTTCAAGTTGAAGATTTGGTGAGTTTTGGTATAATAGGTAGTAGCTGAGAAAGCAAGTAGCTTTATGTGACAAAGGAGAAGACAACATGAATACCATTATGATAGTAATTAAACTTTTAGGTGGATTGGCCATGTTCCTTTACGGTATGGAGGTTATGGGAGATGGCTTGAAGCAAGGTTCCGGAACAGCACTGAAGAATGTGTTGGGAAAACTAACACAAAACGTATTCTTGGGATTGTTGACCGGTACTCTGGTAACTGCAATAATCCAAAGTTCTACAGCAACCATCGTATTAACAGTAGGTCTTATAGGAGCTGGTGTGTTAAATCTTAGACAAGCGGTCAGCATTGTTTTGGGTGCAAACATCGGTACTACCGTTACGGCACAGATTATTCGATTGATGGACATTGAATCCTCAGAAGGTTCTATTCTAAACTTTTTTAAACCTGACACACTGGCGCCGATTGCTTTGATTATTGGTATTGTGTTTATTATGTTTATTAAAAAGGAAAGAACAAAAAATGCAGGTACAATTGCACTTGGATTTGGTGTGCTGTTTACCGGATTGATGTCTATGACAGCAGCAGTTGACCCATTAGCTGAATCACAAGCATTTATTGATATTCTTTCATATTTTAGTGACATTCCGGTTCTGGGAATATTTACTGGATTGGTGCTTACCGTTATTATACAAAGTTCCTCTGCTATGGTAGGTATTTTACAGGCATTGTCTTCCACAGGTGTTATCACATTTGAATTGGTATACCCAATGATTATGGGTATCAATCTTGGTACCTGCGTGACAACAGCTATGGTATGTTCCATTGGCTCATCAAAAGACGCGAAACGTACTGGAGTTGTACATATTGTGTTTAATACAATCGGAACTATTTTATTCATGATTGCGATGACAATTATTCGTATGTGTGGTGGCTTTCCGGGATTGTGGGAAAGCGTATCAGATAGTGGTGCAATTGCCAATTTCCAGACCATATTTAACTTGATTACAGCCATTGTCTTACTGCCGTTTACGGGTCTGTTAGTGAAGCTCGCATGCAAGGTTGTGAAAGAAGATGAGGTGGAAGAAACCACATATCCGGAATTAGCTGTTTTGGATAGCAAGCTTATGATTGCCCCGACCCTTGCGTTAAATGAGGTGACAAAGGTTGTTGTTGATATGGCTGGTGTTGCGAAAGAAAATGTCGCAAGAAGTATTAAACAATATGAAAAATATAGTAGCAAACGTTCAGCGGAAATTTTGGCATATGAGGACCGTTTGGACTGCTTTACAGACAGCGCAGACAACTATCTGATTGCACTGTCTCAAAATATAGAGACAGAAAATGACAACCGCCAACGAAATGTATTAATGCAATGTATCCGCGACATTGAACGTATTGGCGATTATGCGACGAATCTGGATGAAATGGCACAGAAAATGCATGAGTGTGGATACAAGTTCTCAGAGGGTGCAAAGAAAGAATTATCTATTCTCACGGATGCCGTACAGGAAATTCTTCGTCTCACAGTAGAAGCACTTGAAAATGATAGTGATTATATCACAAGACGTATTGAACCACTGGAAGAAGTCATTGATGATATGGTATTGCTTTTGAAAGACAAGCATACAGCAAGACTTTGTGAGGGAATATGCTCCATTGATTCAGGATTGATATTTATGGACATTCTTACATATTATGAGCGTACAGCAGACCAATGTTCAAGTATAGCCATGTTGATTCTTTCAAAAAATAATGAAGCTATTATGAAAAATCATCATTTATATTTACAGGAATTACATGCATCAGCGGACCAATCTTATCTTGCAGAGCAGGAAAATCGCCGTGCACAGTATCTTGTACCATTGGAACAAATCAATCTATAAAATGCACAGGCCGCAGGGAAGTCCTTGCGGTCTTTTTTTAGCAAACTCTGTGTTCATGAATATAATAAAAAAGATTGTGAAAAAACTATTAAATAATAATAACTCCCTTTTACACATGGTAAAAATGGAGTATAATGGCAAAGTCAAGAAATATAGTAGAGGTGCAGAACATATATGTTACAAATTAAAAACATATCAAAACAATATAAAACAGGAGATTTGGTTCAGGATGCGTTAAAAGATGTCAGCTTGAATTTTCGTGATAATGAATTTGTGTCCATCTTAGGGCCATCAGGCTCAGGAAAGACGACATTACTCAACATTATCGGTGGCTTAGACCGCTATGATAGCGGTGATTTGATTATCAATCATGTGTCCACAAAGAATTACAAAGACCGAGATTGGGATTCCTAT
The DNA here is from genome assembly GCA_045654105.1 of Faecalimonas sp. Classification (GTDB taxonomy): domain Bacteria; phylum Bacillota; class Clostridia; order Lachnospirales; family Lachnospiraceae; genus Faecalimonas. Next base: position 4,786 of record JAZOMR010000106.1, read on the forward strand.
CGCAATCATACCATCGGTTTTGTGTTTCAGAGCTACAA
>JAZOMR010000107.1:0-2011 GCA_045654105.1 Faecalimonas sp.
GAACAAATGTATGTTATATCAAAATAAATATGTAATTTTGCAGTCCGAAAACAAGTAACAATTATGGTTCAAACACAGCTGAAATACAATATTAGAAGTAGTCAAAAATATCCCCAATCTTTTACCGGGAAAGAAAGAGACTCAGAAACAGGCTTTTCCTACTTCGGAGCTAGGTACTATGATTCGGATATTTTGACAGGTTGGTTGTCTGTAGATCCTATGGCGGATAAATATCCGAGTTTGTCGCCATATGCTTATTGTGCTTGGAACCCTGTTAAGTTAGTGGATCCGGATGGGGAGGAAATCTATATGTTATTTTATGTAACAGGAAACAAGAGGGGAGATAGGATGTTCAAGGCTGCAGCTGAAACTAGAAAAAAAGAAATCGAATCAAAAAACGAATTTAATCAGGGGAAAGACATTGTGTTAATGTTTGAATTAAAAGATTTAGGACAAATGAAAGATATGGTTAGTAATGCTGTGAACACCTATAGTGAACAATATGGACAGACTGCTGAAGTCGGAATATGGTCGCACGCAGCTTGGAATGGTCCAATAGGGTCTGAACCAACTACAGGTGACAATGCTTTGGGTAAGTATCAGATGTCACTTAATGGCTGGAATGAAATTAATTTCAACTGGTCTGAAAATGCTAATATGGTTTTTTATGGATGCAATGCGGGTAATGATTATCGTGAAGGCAAATGGGTTGGTTCATTCTCTCGTGATATTTCATCTTTGAGTAATTATAAAAGTGTAAATATCTGGGGACAAAAGTCATCTGCTTATCCGTCATTCAGTCCCTATGAGCGTGCAACTAATCTTGCAAAGACAATTGGATATGGGTATGGAATAGGAGACACATACATGGTTGGAGGAAATGCAAAGCAAGGGAAACAATCCTTATGGTTTATGCCAGATACATATCCACCTGCTAATCGAATGAATATTTATAAGAACGGTCGTTTTGTACGTTCGGCATTTCAAAATAGATAAACTACTATGAAAAATCCATTACTATTAATGACTATTGCGATGTTTCTCATGACCTCTTGTATTCGTAAAAATAATCTTCGTTTAAAATTCGAGAATATTGATTCAAATGATATTGAAGTTTACTTATCAGCAGGAGGTCCTTTTATCTCTACTGAGATAGCTACTTGTATTTATAAAAATGGTACAATTAATGCTATACCTAATGAATATGGAGAAAACGATTGGTTAATCATTTACAAAAACGAAAAAATATGTTTGTTTCGTCATTTTAAAACAAATAGAAATGATAAACACTTATATTTTTTCACATTGTATTCAGATTCCTCCAATATATATTGCGACGTATACATTAGAGGAATGAACGAGGTTAAGGAAAACATTCAATTAATTGATATCCCTCAGGATATGCAATTTAATAAACCTAGTTCCTATAGGGAATTAGAACTACTTTTCCTCACTAAAGTAAGAGACTCTGCAACCATAGTTAGAAAGTAATTTCTGACTATATGAGTACAACTCAAAAGGATGAAAATGAGATCTGTCTAACAGTTCATAACGTTGTAATAATATTTGATCTTTGTAGCAGTAAAATTCACGGTTGAATATCAAATATTTCGTGCAAAAACTTGGAACAAAACATGTATATATCAAAATAAATATGTAACTTTGCAATCCGAAAACATCGAAGAATATGCATCAAAACTATATAAAATATACCGCTGAAACACCGTCAAAATGCCCCCAATCCTTTACCGGGAAAGAAAGAGACTCAGAGACAGGCTTTTCCTACTTTGGAGCGAGGTATTACGATTCGGATATTTTGACGGGTTGGCTTAGTGTAGATCCGCTTGCGGATAAATATCCTGGTTTGTCGCCATACAACTATTGTGCGTGGAACCCGGTGAAGCTGATGGACCCGGATGGGAAAGAAATTTGGTTAACCTTTTCAACATATGTAAAAGGTGTAAATACTTCGAAAGAATTAAAAAGAATAATAGATGGTGGATTAGGTGGT
>JAZOMR010000108.1:0-12244 GCA_045654105.1 Faecalimonas sp.
AAGTTGATAAGATAATGGACAATAGCCATTCTGGAGGGATTTCCAGTGTGGCTATTTTTAAGTTGCATTTATTTGTATAATTATGTTAAAGTTTTTGTAACTTATATATGCTTTAAAGGGGGACAGGCTTATGGAAAGACCGAAATATCATTTGCTGCAAAATATTGGATATATGATTCAAGCAGCCTGGGAAATGCGAAAAAGCGTGCTGGGATTACTGGTTGTTACGGCCGTTTTAACGGTGGCAAACAGTACAGCAGAGTTACTGGTGGTGCCTGCTATTTTGAACAAAGTGGAAACGGGGGCCCCAATTTTAGAATTACTTACAACCATTCTTTTGTTTACAGTTATTTTGCTTGTTTTGACATCGACGAAAACATATGCAGAGGCTAACACGATGTTTGGACAGATAGAGGTGCAAGAAGGGATGCTATGGCGAGTGTCCCATAAGTCAGTAACGACTTCCTATCCAAACATGGAAGATAAGGTGATAGGTGAGAAGCGCGAGAAGGCTGCGGATGCTGTCATGAGACATCTAAATGGTGGGGCATTCTGGGGAAATCTGCGTTCTTTGCTAATTAACATCTTAGGATTTATCGTATATTTGTTTATGGTATCTTCCTTAGAACCGCTTCTGCTTGTGGTGATTATAGCGACCACGATTATTGGATACTTTGCAAATATTTATTTTAATGAGTGGTATTTTCGTCATCGGGAGGAGCAAGCACGCTACACAAGACAGATGGGTTACTCCAACCGTGTAGCAGCGGAAATGAATTGGGCAAAGGACATTCGTCTGTTTGGCATGCAGGAGTGGCTGAATGATATTTATAATCGTACTTTAGCAGTGTTTGATGCATTTATTATGCGTGGGCAAAGCGTGTGTCTTTTGGCAAATGTGGTAGATGCAGTTATGACAGTTCTGCGAAACGGAATTGCATATGCTTATTTAATTACGTTGACCATTCGTGGGGAACTTTCAGCATCCGAGTTTTTGCTTTATTTTTCGGCAGTAACAGGTTTTACAGCATGGATTACGGGTATTTTAAAAAGTGTGACAGAGCTTCGGAAGAATAGCAATGAGCTTTCTATCATGAGAGAGTTTTTAGAGGTGCCGGAAATTTTTCGTTTTGAGGACGGGGCACCTTTAAAGGTATCAGATTCAGAAAAGTGTGAAATAGAGTTAAAAGACGTGTCCTTCCGATATCCGAATGCAGAAGCAGATACTTTATCCCATATCAATTTGACAATACATCCGGGTGAACGACTTGCCATTGTGGGGCTGAATGGAGCAGGTAAAACAACACTTGTAAAACTTATTTGTGGTTTCTATGACCCGACAGAAGGGCAGGTATTGTTAAATGGACAGGATATCCGGCAATATAACAGGCGGGATTATTATGCTTTGTTCTCAGCAGTGTTTCAGGAGTTTCAACTGTTGCAATCAACCGTGGCAGATAATGTTGCACAGGATGTGGTGGCGGATGAAGACCGTGTAAAGACATGTCTTTCAAAAGCGGGCCTTTTGGAGAAGATAGAAGGTTTGCCAAATGGAATCTACAATCATGTGGGCAAGGAGGTCTATGATGAAGGTATTGATTTTTCTGGTGGGGAATTGCAACGTCTGATGCTTGCAAGGGCATTATACAAGGAGTCAAAGATGTTGGTGCTGGATGAACCGACGGCAGCATTGGATGCTATTGCAGAGCATGAGATGTATTTAAAATATAAGGAAATGACAGAGGGAATTTCCTCCGTTTACATTTCCCATCGTCTTGCATCCACCCGTTTCTGTGACCGAATTATTCTTTTGGCTGATGGTGGAATCGCAGAGGAAGGCACTCATGATTCGCTATTAGCAGCAAACGGGAGATATGCAGAGTTGTTCCAGATACAGAGTAAATATTATCAAGAGGGGGAACTATCAGATGAAGGTGTCATTTAAACAAGCATTTTTATTACATAAACGGGCATTGAAACTTTTAAGCAGCAGAGTTCGTCAGTTATTTCCATCTTATACGATATATTGTCTGGTGAGTGCATTGGTGCCGTACGCAGGAATCTGGTTTTCGGCACGTATTATTGATGAATTGGCAGGGCAAAGGCGAGCGGATGTATTGTGGCCATTGGTGGTGGCTACAATTGTAATTACAGCAGTTTTGACCTTATTAACAGATGCTATGTATCATTGGAAAATGGCGCGTCGTGCTACCATGTTTCAGTATTTGCGGAAGATTTATGCAGACAAAATTATGTCCATGGATTTCTGCGTATTGGATAATCCGAAGACACATGAGGAGTATGCGACGATTCGTGAAAATGACTGGTTCTCAGGCTGGGGGCTTACGAGAGTTATATTTTATTATGAAGATGGAATGAGCGCACTGTTTCGTATATTAGGTGCAGTCGTGCTGACGGTGAGTCTTTTTACCATACCGGTTCCGGAGAGTGCAGGAAGGCTTGCAGTTTTAGGAAGTCCTGTCTTTGTACCGATTGTGATTGCCCTACTATTTGGAGTTACACTGTTAGGGCCACTTTGTAATCAGAAGGCGGATAATTATTGGGCGAAGAACGAGGAGGAAGGCAAACTCAGTGACCGACTTATGCATGCGTTTGGATTTCTGCCACTACGTTCGTCTAAGAATGCAGATTTTCGGATTTATAACCAACAAAATATTTGTAAGCATTACAACGATATGAATCGAAATTATATGCCAGGTGGAACTATGGCCAATTATGCGAAGGGACCAATGGGCTTACTTAGAGGTCTAGCGTCAGCAATCGCGGTTGTTTTCATTGGTTTAGTTTATGTTTTCGTATGCTTGAAGGCCTCTACAGGGGCTTTCGGTGTGGGCTCAGTTACCCAGTATATTGGTGCGATTACAGCGTTGTCCCAAGGCCTTGGCCAATTACTCAATGTATGTGGTGAGATGAGAGTCAATGGCATGCATTTACGAACCGTATTTGAATTTCTTGATAAGCCAAATCACATGGTTCAGGGAGAACGGGAGGTACCGGATAAAAAGGAAGGATATCAGATTGAATTTAAGGATGTCAGTTTTCGATATCCGGGAGCGGAAACGGACGCACTTTCCCATGTATCACTTACATTTTCAGCAGGGGAAAAGCTAGCCTTGGTTGGAAGAAATGGTTCCGGTAAAACCACATTTATTAAATTGCTTTGCAGGTTGTATGACCCAACAGAAGGTGCAATTTATTTAAATGGCGTAGATATAAGGGAGTACGATTACACCTCGTACCTTGCGATTTTTTCTGTTGTATTCCAAGATTTCCAATTGTTTGGATTCCCATTGGGACAGAATATTGCAGCTGGATATGAATATGATAAGGAACGTGCAGAAACGTGTATTGAACAAGCTGGTTTTATAGAGCGTTTGAAAACGCTTCCAAAAGGTTTGGATACTTATTTATATCCAATCTTAGATAAGGAGGGCGTGGAGCTTTCCGGTGGAGAGGCACAGAAGGTAGCTATTGCCAGAGCATTATACAAGGACTCCGGAATTATGGTGCTTGATGAACCGACGGCAGCCTTAGACCCACTGGCAGAGGCGGATATTTATACCCGTTTTAACCAAATGGTAAGCGGAAAGTCTGCAATTTATATTAGTCATCGTCTTTCCTCTTGTCGTTTCTGTGACAGGATAGCGGTATTTTCTGAAGGGAAAATGGTGCAATATGGAACCCATGATGAGTTGGTAAACATAGATGGTCATTATGGAGAATTGTGGCAAGCTCAGGCGCAGTACTATGTTTCTTAATTTTATGAGTATACCTTTTCGGAAAAATGTGGTAGAATAACTACAACCATTTATAGAAAGAAAAGGGTTGATACTTATGTTAAAAGGAAAAACAGTCATTCTTGGAGTAACCGGCAGCATTGCAGCTTACAAAATTGCAGATCTTGCAAGTAAGCTTTCTAAGCTTCACTGCAATGTGCATGTGATTATGACAAAGAATGCGACGAATTTTATAAATCCAATTACATTTGAAACATTGACAAACAACAAATGTCTTGTAGATACATTTGACCGCAATTTCCAATATAGCGTGGAACATGTGGCGCTTTCGAAGCAGGCAGACGTGGTGCTCGTTGCCCCTGCCACGGCCAATGTAATTGCAAAGATGGCCCACGGTTTGGCAGATGACATGCTTACAACAACAGTGCTTGCATGTGATTGCCCGAAAATTGTATCACCGGCCATGAACACGCAGATGCTTCACAATCCAATTACACAGGATAATATTGAGATATTAAAACATTATGGATTTGAAATTATCGAACCTGCTACGGGTATGCTTGCATGCAAGGATATCGGAGAAGGGAAACTTCCGGAGACAGATGTGCTTTTGGACTATATTTTAAAAGCGATTGCTTTTGAGAAGGATATGGAAGGCGTGAATGTGCTTGTTACGGCGGGAGCGACTCAAGAAGCACTAGATCCTGTTCGCTATATTACCAATCATTCCACAGGAAAAATGGGATATGCGATTGCAAGAAATGCGATGCTTCGCGGTGCAAATGTTACGTTGGTTACCGGTGAAACAGCCATTGCAAAGCCACGTTTTGTGGATGTGGTTAATATCAAGAGCGCGGAGGATATGTTTGAGGCTGTGACGACCCGAGCAGACAAGCAGGATATTATCATCAAAGCGGCAGCAGTTGCAGATTATACACCGGCAACAGTGAGCGATGATAAGATTAAGAAATCGGATGATGATATGGTGATTCCGGTAGAACGTACAAAGGATATTTTAAAATATCTTGGCATGAATAAACGTCAAGGACAATTCTTATGTGGGTTCTCAATGGAAACAAAGGATATGCTTGAAAATTCACGCAGGAAATTGATTCATAAGAATCTGGATATGATTGTTGCAAATAATCTGAAAGAGGCGGGCGCAGGTTTTGGTGTGGATACGAATGTGATTACCATGATAACTCCGGGGAAAGAAATTGCGCTGGAGCTTATGAGCAAGGATGAAGTGGCAGAGCAGATTTTAGATGAGATACTGAGACAGAGAAGGATGTAATGTTCTGACTATACAAAAATCGGGTGTCGTGTGACACCCGATTTTTACTGTTTATCTACAAGTCGTGATTTTAGAAGTACTTTGGTAACTACCGTAACCAGAATCGCAGCAGCAATTGCTTCGGGAATACCTGATGCAGTTACAGTGGTCATGATGAGTCCCCACACAGCAGTGACTGCAACCTCTTTTACTTCAGCGTACTGTTTGGCAAATAGGATATATATACTTCCCATAACGGTGATGGTATTTACCATCGAACCTACAAAACCAGTAATGGCTAATGCGATTACCTGGTATATTTTTTTGTTCATTTTTATCTTCTTAAACAATATCCAAAGCCAACCGGAGACAACACCAATCAAAATCCGACAGCCCACAGAAATCCAAATTGCTTTTGCAGCACCGATAAGTCCGGTTGTACTCATAAATGGTGAAAATGCAAAAGATAGTAATGTAGGTGCCATCGTATTACTGATTAATGAGCATACTCCAAAAACAGCTCCCAGAATTGCACCGGCCAGAGGTCCTAACAAAATGGCTCCTATAATAACCGGTATATGCACGGTAGTTGCTTTTATAATTGGTAGTTGAATCATACCGAGTGGTGTATTAGCTAATAGGATTACGATGGCAGCCATCAGTGCAACACTGACCATCCATCGCGTATCCGTGTTTTTTGTTTTCATAGTATGTTCCTTCCTTTTTAGTACGGCGTTAAATGTTTGCTAGAATTTTAACGGCAATTGTTTATACGCCTGTTCCCGTTTAAATTCATCTGCATAAATAATCACATAAGAAATAATTGCAAATATGCCGGCAGCTATTCCATCAATGATTGAATGCTGTTTCAAAAACATGGTTGATAAGATAATCAAAACAGTTGTAATAAATGTGGCGCTTTGAACCCAGCGAACGTTTTTTAAATGTTCGCTTTTTTTCACAGCGATATAGCAACCAAGTGTATTGTATACGTGAATGCTTGGAAATACATTGGTTGGAGTATCTGTGGTGTATAGACGTTTTACCATGTCCACAAAAATATTGTCACGTTCAAAATATTTTGGTCTCAAAGCCTGACCATTCGGCCATAGGGTTGATATGATGAGGAATAAGGTCATTCCAATCACTAAAAACAGTATAAGGCGATAAAATTCATTTCTATCTTTAAAGAAGAAATAGCAAACAGTTATAGCCATGAATAAAAACCAAAACAAATATGGAATGATAAAAAATTCAATAAAAGGAATTTTTTTATCGAAAGATGTTTGAATCAAATTATAGTTTTGTGTTATTGTTTGTTCTAAATAATAGAACCAAGGCAAATATATCAAAGCGTATATTGATACCCAGGCATGCTTATATTTTTGGAAAAATTTTTTCAAAGTATTTACCTCGCAAGTTTTTATGGTTTAGTCGTAATTACACGTATTTTCTCAGGTGCACAACAGAAGGATATGTCTTTTTGTATAAAAATAGGTTCTCCATCTGTGTGTAGTGGAAGTGGGCGTGCTGTTTGAATATGGAAGTTTGCAGCTCTGTGCATATGAACCCCTTTGAATTTGGTATGAATTCCGGCAAAAGCCATTGGGAACAACAGTAGTGCTTTTAATTTTCCGATATTGGCAACTACGCATACATCCAGTTTGTCATCATCATTTTTGGCGTTCGGTGCAAATTTGGCGCCGCCGCCTTCAAAACGATTATTCATGATGGCAGCAAAATATGCCTTCTCGTACGTAAGCTTTTTATCTCCGTCTAGTGTGATTTCGTATTTACATGGGGAAGTTACGATTAAACGATGGAGTGCTACGCATACATAGGTAAGTTTCCCCAGACCTAATTTATTTAAGAATTTTTTCACATGAGATACGACAACTTCATGACAGATATCTGCGTCAAATCCAACACCGGCACTTACTGCAAAACGGCGTAGCTTGTTGCGATAACGCATTTCACCAACATTCATTGGATGTAAATGCGGACAAGTCAAAATGGTGTTTAAAGCATCCACAGGATTGGTAGGAAGTTCAAGGCCTCTTGCAAAGTCGTTGCTGGAGCCAATTGGTATGTAGCCCAAAATCGTCTTATCAAAATGTACAATCCCATTTACCACCTCATTGACGGTTCCATCTCCACCGAGTGCAACAATGGTGTGCTCCTCGCCATCGGATGTAATCTCACGTACAATGGAGGTTGCATGTTTTTGATATTTCGTATAGAAAACCTGATATTCTATATTCTCTTTTCTTAAAATAGCTTCTAATTCATTCCAAACGGATTGTCCAAGTCCGGATCTAGCGTTTGGGTTTACAATAAAATTGTACATTCGAGAATTCCTCCTCTTTATCCTATTCGTTTATTATAACAGTTAATACTCCAATCAACAACTATTTCTTGTATTCCATAGGCGTACACTTCATATATCTTTTGAAAATCTGACTGTAGTAGGAAGGACTGGAGAATCCTACCATAGAGGCAACCTCTGTAATACTGTCCTTCTTCTTTAACAGCGGAAGGCTGTTCTGGATTCTCAGATACAAAATGTAATCAAAAATGGTCATGCCCATTTGCTTTTTGAAAAAGCGGCAACATTCACTTTTGCAGATGTTTGCAATTTTTGCCACATCCTCTAATGAAATTTCCTGATTGTAATGTTCCTCAATATACAAAAGTATGTCACGAAGGCGTTGTAAATGCTGTTTCGGTTTCCAGTCGCTGTCCGGCTGTGCGGAAAAATACTGATACAATTTATGCCAGATATTTAAAAGCACCATATGAATCTGCAGTTCAATATCTGAAGGGGGTGCCTCGGATAATTCATATATTTTGCGGATGTCCTCCAGAATCTTTTTTTGCCACGAAACGCGAGGGCTCAGCATTAAGGAGGACCATAATTCGTTGGCGGTTATGTGATTTACATATTTTGTCTGCAGAATGCTGTTTTCATAACCGTATAAAAAGCGCGGATGAAAGGTGATGGAAAGATAGGTGCAATCCTTTTCTTCGTGCATGTGTCCAGAGTGCAGCGAGTTGCTGTTACAAAAGAGTCCCTCACCTGCTGATAATGTGTAAGTAGTATCTTCTACCTGATATTCAATTTGACCTGATAGAATCAAGGTCAATTCCACTTCTGGATGCCAGTGCCATAAGAAAAGTCCCTTCTCATAGGACTGAATTTTTTCAATACTGATGTGAACCGGAAAAGCATAATTTCCATGTTCTTTTAATTCTTTCTGATTTTTTTGTGTAATTATCTGCATAAATCTCAATATCCTTATAGAAATATCCAATATTGTTATTGTAGTGGGAAAGAAATCGCACTATAATTATAACAGTAACGCAAAATAACAATATTTGCAAGAGAAAGAAGGGCGGAGATAGCATGTTAGAAAAAATCAGAAAAGTGTTTGAAGAAAAATTTGGCGGTCACGGGGATATCCGTACATATTTTGCACCAGGTCGTGTGAATTTAATTGGTGAGCATACGGATTATAACGGCGGGCATGTATTTCCATGTGCATTGACACTTGGTACATATGCAGTTGCAAGAAAAAGAGAAGACAATAAGTTGAATTTCTATTCGATGAATTTTGAAGGTAGAGGTATTGTAGAGTCAGATTTAAATGATTTAGTTCCAACGAAAGAAGCTGGATGGACCAATTATCCAAAGGGAGTTATCTGGGCATTTGAAAAGAGAGGTATGAGCCTTCCAGTTGGTCTTGATGTTGTGATTTACGGAAATATTCCAAATGGTTCCGGACTATCTTCATCTGCATCATTAGAAGTGGTTACAGGGCTTGCGTTAAAAGATTTATACGGATTTGATGTTTCTATGATAGACATCGCTTTAATCGGACAATATTCGGAGAACAATTACAACGGATGTAACTGTGGTATTATGGACCAGTTTGCAAGCGCAATGGGTAAGAAGGATAATGCTATTTTCTTGGATGCCAATACATTGGAATATGAATATGCACCGGTTGTTTTGGAAGATGCGAAAATCGTTATTATCAATAGTAAGGTAAAACACAGCTTGGTTGATTCTGCATACAATGACAGAAGAAATGAATGTGAGACGGCCTTAAAAGAATTGCAAGCGGTTGTAGATATTAAAACGCTTGGAGATTTGACAGAAGAAGAGTTTGAATCGCACAAGGATGCGATTAAGTCTGAAGTTAGACAAAAACGTGCAGGGCACGCAGTATATGAAAACCAAAGAACAATCAAAGCAGTAGCTGCATTGAAAGAAAATGATGTAGAGACATTTGGTAAATTGATGAACGCTTCCCACGTTTCTCTCCGTGATGACTATGAAGTTTCATGTGAAGAAATCGATATCTTAGTAGACCTTGCTTGGGCAACACCAGGTGTTATCGGTTCTCGTATTACAGGAGGCGGATTCGGCGGATGTACAGTAAGTATTGTAAAAAATGATGCAGTAGATAACTTTGTATCAACTATCGGCAAAGCATACGCTGAAAAGGTTGGACATGAAGCAGAATTCTACGTAGTGGATATCGGAGACGGAGCACACGTTTTATAATCAGGAGGCAGAATATGTTTTTTCAAAATATTAAAAAATTAGTGCAATATGGTATTGATACAGGTCTTACACCTGAATGCGAACGCATCTATACAACCAATCTTTTGTTGGATGTGTTTCAGGAAGACAATTATGAAGATACAGACATCGCAGACCAAGAGATTGAACTTGAGGTTGTATTAAAGGAATTGTTGGATGAGGCAGTAGCGAGAGGCATTATCGAGGATAGCATCGTATATCGTGATTTGTTTGACACAAAACTTATGAATTGTTTAATGCCAAGACCAGCACAGGTTCAGGCTGAGTTTGCAAAGAGATATGAAGAATCTCCAAAAGAAGCCACTGATTATTATTATAAATTGAGCCAGGATAGTGATTATATTCGTCGCTATCGTGTAAAGAAAGACCGCAAATGGAAGGTGGACAGTCCATACGGCGAAATCGACATTACAATAAATTTGTCAAAACCGGAAAAGGATCCAAAAGCAATTGCGGCGGCAAAATTGGCAAAAGCAAGCAGTTATCCAAAGTGCTTACTTTGCGTGGAAAACGAAGGTTATGCAGGACGCGTGAATCATCCGGCAAGAGAAAACCATCGTATTATGCCAATTACAGTAAATGATAGTGCTTGGGGATTCCAATACTCACCATACGTTTACTATAATGAACATTGTATCGTGTTTAACGGACAACACACACCGATGAAAATTGAAAAAGCAACCTATATCAAGTTATTTGATTTTGTAAAATTATTCCCACATTATTTCTTGGGTTCCAATGCGGATCTTCCAATCGTAGGTGGCTCCATTTTGAGTCATGATCATTTCCAAGGTGGAAATTATACATTTGCAATGGCAAAGGCGCAGATGGAAGAAACCTTTGAAATCAAGGGATTTGAAGATGTGGAAGTTGGTATCGTGAAATGGCCGCTTTCTGTACTTCGTCTTCGTGGCGCGGATTCAGAACGTTTGATAGAGCTGGGAGCACATATTTTAGATGTTTGGAGAGGCTACACCGATGCAGATGCATTTGTATTTGCTGAGACGGATGGAGAACCACACAACACAATTACTCCAATTGCCCGTAAGGTAGGCGATACATATGAGCTTGATTTGGCACTTCGTAATAACATTACAACAGAGGAACACCCACTTGGGGTTTACCACCCACATGCCCAGTGGCATAATATTAAAAAAGAAAACATTGGTTTGATTGAGGTTATGGGACTTGCGGTTCTTCCAGCAAGATTGAAAGAGGAAATGGAAATCTTGGCAGAATATCTGGTAGAAGGCAAAGACATTAAGAGTAACGAGAAGATTGAAAAACATGCGGAATGGGTAGAAACCTTTGTTTCAAAATACGATGCGATTACAAGTGAAAATGTAATGGCAATTTTGGAAAAAGAAGTTGGTATTGTATTTACACATGTACTTGAGGATGCAGGCGTATTCAAATGTACAGCGGAAGGGCGCGAAGCCTTCAAGAGATTTATTGCCACATTGTAATCAGAAGTTTATGGAAGAAAATTATCGAAGATGATACAAATAAGAGGTGGATTTTATGAAAACAAGAAGTTTTGGAAATGCAACAATGTACACATTTGAAAATAAGAATGGTATGGTAATGGAAGTGACTGATTTTGGTGCGGTATTATATTCACTTATGGTGCCAGATAAAGATGGCAATTTGGTGGATGTAAATCTTGGATATGCTACACCGGAGGCTTATGCAAAAGAGACTTCAGGATTCGGTGCGACTATCGGAAGAAATGGAAACCGTATCGGTGGCGCAAAGTTTACATTGAATGGAAAGGTTTATGAATTAGCACCAAACAACAATGGTAACAACTTACATAGTGGACTTGATTTTTATCAACATCGTATGTGGACAGTGAAAGAAACAACAGAAAATAGCATTGTATTTTCACTTCACAGCCCAGATGGTGACCAAGGATTCCCAGGAAACTTTGACGTAGATGTAACTTACACATTGACAGATGACAATGAACTCAAGATTGATTACAACGGCGTGACAGACGCAGATACAGTAATCAATATGACAAACCATTCTTATTTCAACTTGAATGGTCATGCTTCAGGAAATATCTTAGAGCATGAGTTATGGGTAGATGCAGATGCATTTACAGCAACGGATGACAAACTCATTCCTACAGGAGAAATCCGCTTAGTAGAAGGAAGCCCAATGGATTTCCGTGTGAAGAAATTAGTCGGAAGAGATATTGATGCAGACTACGATGCGTTAAACTATGCCGGTGGATACGACCACAACTGGTGCTTAAATAATAATGGAGAATTCAAAAAAGTAATTGAAATTTCTAGTGATTTAAGTGGTATTACAATGGAAGTGTACACAGACCTTCCGGGTGTTCAGATTTATGCAGGCAACTTCCTTGTGTCAGAACCGGGTAAATCAGGTGCTACTTATAAGAAACGCCAGGGAATTTGTTTTGAAACACAGCATTATCCAGATGCGATTAACCACGACAACTTCCCAAGTCCTGTAGTTAAGAAGGGCGAGGCTTATAAAACAACAACTGTTTATAAATTTGTGTAAAAGATATATTTAGCTTTTTACTGGGTATAACGGTCTCAAAAAGTCCTGTTTATACCCAGTTTCTAGTTTCAC
>JAZOMR010000109.1:0-9140 GCA_045654105.1 Faecalimonas sp.
TTGGAGGCTGGTATGAAGGAAGCCTCAGAAAACATGGAGTTTGAGAAGGCAATTGAATATCGTGAACTTCTTCAGAGTGTGAAGCGAATTGCAGAAAAGCAGAAGATTACAGATAGCAGAGGCGAGGACAAGGACCGAGATATTCTGGCGGTTGCGAAGGATGATGAGGATGCGGTTGTGCAGGTATTTTTCATTCGCGGGGGACGGTTAATTGGACGCGACCATTTCTTCCTTAGAAATGCAGCAGAAAGCACGGAGAGCGAATTGCTTACCAGTTTTATTAAGCAGTTTTATGCGGGGACTCCATTTATTCCGGCGGAACTGATGCTGCAGGAGGAATTGGAGGAAAGTGAATTACTGGAGCAGTGGCTAACAAAGAAGAGAGAACATCGTGTGCGCATAAAAGTTCCGAAAAAAGGAGAAAAGGAAAAACTTGTGGAATTGGCAAGAAAGAATGCGCATCTTGTTCTTAACACGGATAAGGAGCGCTTGAAACGTGAGGAAGGGCGTACTATTGGAGCAGTAAAAGAAATTGAAAAATTGCTAGGTCTTTCCGGAATTGTGCGCATGGAAGCTTTTGATATATCTAATACAAGTGGTTTTGCTTCTGTAGGTTCTATGGTTGTATATGAGAAAGGAAAACCGAAACGTTCTGATTATAGAAAGTTTAAGATTAAAAGTGTTCAGGGACCAGATGATTATGCAAGTATGGAGGAAGTACTTACCAGACGTTTTAAACATGGTTTAGATGATCTGGAAGAGGGAAAGGAACTCGGAAGTTTCGCGGCTTTCCCGGACTTGATATTGATGGATGGTGGAAAAGGACAAGTGAACATAGCGCTTGAAGTACTCGGAAAATTACAAATAGATATCCCGGTTTGTGGTATGGTGAAGGATGACAACCACCGCACAAGAGGATTGTATTTTAATAATGTGGAGATACCAATTGAGCGTAATTCAGAAGGCTTCAAACTGATTACACGTATTCAGGATGAAGCCCACAGATTTGCCATTGAGTTTCATCGAAAACTACGTAGCCAAGGGCAGGTACATTCCGTATTGGACGATATCAATGGAATTGGACCGGCAAGAAGAAAGGCTTTGATGAAATATTTTATGAGTATTGAAGCTCTGAAAAATGCCAGTGTGGAAGAATTGAAAAAAGTGCCATCTATGAATGAAAAATCTGCAATAGAAGTGTACAAATTTTTCCATTAATGGTAAGATAAGAGTATTGAGAAAAATGTAAATGAGAGGATAAGATATGCCAGGTGTTAAACTTACAGATTTAATCGAAAAAATGGATTTAAAAAATCTGACTCCTGATATTGATTTGACGGGGAAATATATTACGGTTCCGGATATTAACAGGCCGGCGCTTCAGTTAACCGGATACTTTGACCATTTTGATTCTGTGCGTGTACAGATTATAGGTTATGTAGAATATACTTATTTGCAAACCTTAACCACGGAAGCAAAGAAGGAGGTTTATGCGCAACTTCTTTCCTACGGAGTGCCATGTTTAATTTATACAACAGAGATTCGACCGGATGAGGAAATGTTGAAACAGGCGAATGAGACCAATACGCCGATTTTTGCAACGGATAAAAAAACATCGCCATTCCAAGCGGAAGTGATTCGTTGGCTGAATGTACAGCTTGCTCCATGCATTTCTATTCATGGTGTTTTAGTGGATGTTTATGGTGTTGGTGTGTTGATACGTGGAGAAAGCGGTATCGGTAAGAGTGAGGCGGCGCTTGAGTTAATTAAGCGTGGTCATCGTTTAGTGGCAGATGATGCAGTAGAGATACGAAAAGTCAGTGACGATACTTTGGTAGGTAGTGCACCGTCTATTACGAAGCATTTAATCGAGTTGCGCGGCATCGGGATTGTGGATGTGAAGTCGCTGTTTGGTGTGCAGAGCGTTAGAGAAACCCAGAACATCGATTTGGTTATCACTTTGGAAGAGTGGGATAAGAAGAAAGAATATGACCGATTGGGATTGGAAGAGGAATATACAGAATTTCTTGGAAATAAAGTACAATGTCATACGATTCCGATTCGACCAGGACGAAGCTTGGCGGTTATCGTGGAATCCACAGCTATTAACCATAGACAAAAACAGATGGGATACAATGCAGCACAGGAATTATATAGAAGATTACAAGAAAGTTTGGTACAAAAGAACAGGGAGGACTAGAAATGGGAAACAAATATTGTTATGGAATTGATATTGGAGGAACTACCGTAAAGATTGGTCTGTTCCAAATAGATGGAGCGTTACTTGACAAATGGGAAATTGTGACAAGAACAGCAAATGGTGGCGAAGCAATCTTGCCGGATATTGCAGAATCTGTTCTAAGCAAATTAAAGGAAAAAGGCATCCAAAAAGAAGATGTAGTTGGTCTTGGTGTTGGCGTTCCTGCGGCAACGAAGGATGGAATTGTAAATAGTACTTCCAATATTGGTTGGGGTTACAAAAATGTAAAGAAAGAGTTAGAGGAACTTACCGGATACCACGTAAATGTAGGAAATGATGCGAATGTTGCTGCTCTTGGAGAGATGTGGAAAGGTGGCGGACAAGGCTACCAAAATCAGATTATGGTGACACTTGGAACAGGAGTAGGTGGCGGCATCATTATTGATGGACATATACATACCGGAGTTCGTGGAGCTGGTGGTGAAATCGGACATCTTTGCGTGCAAAAGGGCGAAACGGAAGTTTGCGGATGTGGAAGAACAGGATGCTTGGAACAATATGCTTCTGCCACAGGAGTTGTTCGTTTGGCAAAAAGAAGATTGGCTAACAATACGGATGATACTGTATTAAATATGGACGCTGTGACTGCAAAGGATGTATTTGATGCAGTAAAGGCAGGCGACAAAGTGGCCATGGAAATCGCAGAAGACTTTGGAAAGTATTTAGGAAATGCACTTTCAGAGATTGCAGTTATTCTGGATCCGGAGCTTTTCGTAATCGGTGGTGGTGTTTCAAGAGCCGGTGAGGTGCTTCTGGATTATATCAAAAAGAACTATTTGAAAAATGCACTCTGGGATAATAATAAAGTAGAGTTTGCATTGGCAAAGCTTGGAAATGATGCAGGAATATATGGGGCTGCGAAATTGGCACTTATGGATAGGTAGTGTTCTTAGATTATATTCTGTATGAGATGACATTGAAAGATTCTGGAAAGCAGTTGTTTAGACTTTCCAGAATCTTTTATTTAGTTATCGAATACAAAATATATCTAAGAACATAGACTGTTCAAATATACTATGGTGTGGTATTGCCGGTTGTTGCACCACCTTCTGCCGGTGCTCCTGCATGTCCAGGACAGGTCTTGCTTGGGCCTGTGCCTTCCGCAAAGTATTCGGTAAATTTCGTACAAGCATCGCTGCTTGCAAGCAATCCGGTTTCTTTACAGATTTCTTTTCGTTTTACAGATTCAGGCATCTCAAATTTCACGGATTCATATTTCATTTTGTCATGAATACGTTGCATAACTTTTTTCCAAATTACTTTATGATAACTACTTGAGCCGTCAATTCCCTGATTGTCATCGTAACCACTCCATACAGAAGCTGTTAAATAAGGCGTGTATCCGGAGAACCATAAGTCACGTGTGTCAGTTGTGGTACCTGTTTTTCCGGCTGCAACATAGCCCGATAACTTAGCTGCTGTACCAGTACCTTTAGAAACAACATCCTGCATTGCGCTTGTAATCAAGTATGCAGTTGAGTCTTTCATTGCGGTGTGAGTAGCAGGAGTATTCTCAAATAATAAATTTCCAAGGTTGTCGTAAATCTGTGTATAGAGAATAGGTTCTGTATAAGTTCCTGCATTTGCAATGGCTGCGTAGGCTGCGGTCAACTCGATGTTGTATACACCGGTTGTAATTCCGCCGAGTGAGGTGGCCTCGCCTGCATCCTTTACAGGGTGCAATGTTGTAAAGCCAAAGTTTTCTGTCAGGTACTGCATTCCAACGCTTGGTGTAAGTTCCTGATATTTTTTTACGGTACAAACGTTGGCAGACTGTTGAATACAATAGCGGATTGTCAAAGGTCCTTTATATCCACTCCAGTGGTTTTTGACTGTTTTTTTTTCGCCGGTCGTGTAGTTGAGTGGCGCATCCAAGATGGTGGTTGACAGTGTGTCACCATTCATATCCAAAGCAGGTACAAAGGTTGATAGAACCTTAAAGGTGGAACCTGGTTGTCTACCTGACTGGGTGGCACGGTTCAAACTCATATTGGATGTCTTCTCCCCACGTCCACCTACCATTGCTTTTACATATCCGGTGTGTTGGTCCATGATTACGATGGTAGCCTGTGGTTGCGGCGAAAGTTTAATATTGGTAAATACGGTATCCGTATCACTCTTCTTTAAGGTTTCAATATACTGGTCAATCAGGGAATTTGCCTTATCCTCAGATGGGAAAGTAATACCTAACGGACCGTATTTCTCACCATATAAATTTTTCACATATTTTCCAAATGTATTATGGTCGTAATGCTCTTGTTTGCCGTCTTCGTGAGCAATTGAGATAGCACCGTTTACAGTCCAGTTGATTGCATCAGGATAGTTCGAAGCTCGATTCAATTCTTCGTCACAAATCTTTTGCATGGTTAAGTCTTGCGTTGTAATAATTTTAAGTCCCCCGCTATACAAAGCATTGTATGCCTGGTCTTCCGTGTATCCTAACTTATTCACAAGGTCTTTTTGTACTTCCTTTGACACTTCATCTAGGAAGTAAGAGTTTACAGTAATGCTTTCCTTGTATTCTGCATTTGCAGTCTGGATTCTTTTGTAAATATCCTCGGTGTCCGCGAGAGCAGTGTCAAATTCTTCCTGTGAAATCTTTTCCTGTGCCAGCATGTCCTTCAATACTTTTTCGCGGCGCTTTTGATTGGCATCCGGGTTGGTAATCGGGTTATAGCCGGTTGGACTTTTAGTAATTGCAGCGATGGTAGCACATTCTGATAAAGTGAGTTCACTAACATCCTTACCGAAATAACGCTTTGCTGCAGATTGTACACCAAGGGTGTTCTGACCGAGATTAATCGTATTTAAGTAGTTTTCAAGAATCTCCGGTTTTTTTACAATTTTTTCAATCTGAACGGCCAAATATAATTCTTGAACTTTACGTTCAACACTCTGCCATCTGGTTTCTCTACTAAAATTAGGGAAGACACTGTTCTTGATTAACTGCTGTGTAATGGTACTACCACCTTGAGAGAAATGACCGGACATAAGACCCTTTACAAATGCTCTGGTGATACCTTTCACATCAATACCCTTGTGGTCATAAAAACGAGAGTCTTCTACTGCAATAAATGCATCTTGTAAATATTTTGGGATGTTTTCAAGAGAAGTGTAAACTCGGTTTGAACCGGCACTTACGAATGTTCCCAAAACAGTTTTCCCGTCATTGGCATATGCAGTTGTTGTATATGCAGAAGGTTTAATGCTATCTTCAGTAATCTGTGGTGTATCGTCGATTATTTTTTTGAATAACAGTCCACCACCGGCAAGCCCTAATATTCCAGCTCCAAGGAAGATTAGAAGCAAAACTTTCAGCCAGCGCATTCCTGCTTTTTTTCTCTTCTTAGACATACGCGATTGTAACTTCGAACGTTGCTTAGAAGTATTCTTTCTACCATAATTCATGAGTGTAGCCTCCTTTATTTCGAATGATATTATACCAAACTTACCTATTTAAATAAAGGAAAATAGGAAAAATTTAAGAAAATATTGTGAAAATAGCCTTAATACTGTTATAGTAATAGAAAAGTTTGAAAAAAGGTGAAGCGTATGTTGAGTCAATATAAAACAGTATACCGCGGTGGCGAGGCGGAAATCATAGAAAAGAAATCCAGATTCATCGCGACGGTTAAACCGGTGAAAAGTGAAGAAGAAGCTATAGAATTTATTGAGAGCTTAAAAAAGAAATATTGGAATGCGACGCACAATTGCTTTGCCTATGTACTGGGAGAGCATTTTCAAATCCAACGCTGCAGCGATGATGGGGAACCGAGTGGAACCGCAGGAAAACCTATGCTTGATGTACTGTTAGGAGAAGAAATTCATGATGTGGTTGTAGTAGTGACCAGATATTTCGGAGGAACGCTCTTGGGTACAGGGGGACTTGTAAGAGCGTACGCCGGTGCTACGAAGGAAGGGCTAGGGGCCAGCAAGGTCATTACAAAAATGCATGGCCAAAAGATTTCCATACAGACGGATTATACGGGACTTGGAAAGATACAGTATATTCTCGGGCAGCGGAGCCTATCAATTTTAAATTCCATTTACACAGACAAGGTGGAGCTTGAGGTGTTGTTACCGGAGGATGAGATACAAGGCGTGATCGCGGAAATTCGGGAAGGAACAAATGGCCAGGCGAAGATGGAGCTGCAGGAAGAATGCTATTTTGCGAATATTGATGGGGAAATGCAGATTTTTGAAGACTAGATAAAGGAGTAATTCAGATGAAAACAAAACGTGAAGATGTACGAAATATTGCAATTATTGCCCATGTAGACCATGGAAAAACAACTTTAGTAGATGAACTTTTGAAACAAAGCGGTGTGTTTCGCGAGAATCAAGAGGTGGCAGAACGTGTAATGGATTCCAACGATATCGAGAGAGAACGTGGAATTACAATCTTGGCAAAGAATACAGCTGTTTATTATAAGAATACAAAGATTAACATTATTGATACGCCGGGACACGCAGATTTCGGTGGTGAAGTAGAACGTGTACTTAAGATGGTAAACGGAGTAATTCTGGTGGTGGATGCTTTTGAAGGCGCAATGCCGCAGACGAAATTCGTATTAAAAAAGGCATTGGAACTGGAACTTCCGGTGATTGTTTGTATCAATAAGATTGACCGCCCGGAAGCAAGGCCGGATGAAGTTATTGATGAGATTTTGGAATTATTTATGGACTTGGATGCATCCGACGAGCAATTGGACTGCCCATTTATATATGCGTCAGCAAAGGCGGGACATGCTATTTTGGATTTAACAGATGAACCGGAAAATATGGTTCCACTTTTTGAGACTATTTTGGACTATATTCCGGCACCGGAAGGAGACCCGGAGGCTGACACGCAAGTGCTGATTAGTACCATCGATTACAATGAGTATGTGGGCAGAATCGGTGTTGGAAAAGTGGATAATGGCACAATTGCCGTTAATCAGGATATGATGGTGGTAAATGCACATGAACCTGATAAGCATAAAAAGGTGAAAATCAGTAAACTGTATGAGTTTGATGGTTTGAATAAAGTGGAAGTGAAACAGGCATCCATTGGTTCAATCGTTGCAATCTCTGGAATTGCAGATATTGCAATAGGGGATACACTTTGTTCACTAGAAAACCCGGTTGCCATTCCATTTCAAAAAATCTCAGAGCCAACGATAGCGATGCAATTTATTGTAAATGACAGTCCCTTTGCAGGGCAGGAGGGAAAATATGTTACTTCCCGTCACTTGCGTGACCGTTTGATGCGCGAACTGAATACAGATGTAAGTCTTCGTGTGGAAGAAACAGAAAACGCGGATAGTTTTAAGGTTTCAGGACGTGGTGAGTTACATTTGTCAGTATTGATAGAGAATATGCGCCGTGAAGGTTACGAGTTTGCAGTAAGTAAAGCAGAAGTATTATATAAGAAAGATGCAAATGGAAAATTGCTTGAGCCTATGGAAACGGCCTATGTGGATGTTCCGGATGAATTTACGGGAACGGTAATTGATAAATTAAGTCAGCGTAAAGGGGAATTGCAAAGCATGAGTGCATCCAATGGAAGCACAACCCGCTTGGAATTTTCCATTCCTGCACGTGGTCTTATCGGTTATCGTGGCGAATTTATGACGGACACAAAAGGAAATGGTATTTTAAATACTTCCTTTGACGGATACGCTCCATACAAAGGGGATATCCAGTATCGTAAGCAAGGCTCTTTGATTGCATTTGAAACCGGTGAATCTGTAACTTATGGATTATACAGTGCACAGGAGAGAGGAACCCTCTTTATCGGAGCAGGAGAGAAAGTATATGCAGGAATGGTCATTGGTCAGAATGGAAAAACAGATGACATTGAACTCAATGTTTGCAAGACAAAGCATTTGACCAATACACGTGCTTCGGGTTCAGATGAGGCACTTCGGCTAACTACACCGCGAGTCTTGAGTCTGGAAGAGGCGCTGGATTTTATTGATACGGATGAACTTTTAGAAGTAACGCCAAAGTCACTTCGTATTCGTAAGAAAACGTTAGATGCGAGGATGCGAAAAAGAGAAAAGATTGCTACAGTTCAATAATTATTGATAAATCCATGAATTGCTTGTATAATATATTATATAAATTGAAGTAATAATTCAGAGCCAACCTCGAAAACACGTTGTGTTTTCTCAGTGTGGCGTATCCGCCAAATAAAATTTTAAAAACATACTAAAAAATGCAAGCATTTTACGTCTGTTTTATAAAATTTTGCTTGGCTCTGAACAGTTACAAATTGAATAAAAAGGAGTTGATTGCATGAATTTCATTATTAGTGGAAAAAACATCGACGTAACGACTGGTTTACGTTCGGCAATTGAGCAAAAATTAGGAAAGCTGGAAAGATATTTCACTCCTGACACTGACATTTTCGTGACGCTTAGCGTGGAAAAAGGACGCCAAAAGATTGAGGTTACAATTCCGGTCATGGGAACCATCATTCGTTCAGAACAAGTAAGTGATGATATGTATGTTTCTATTGACTTAGTGGAAGAGGTAATTGAGCGTCAACTTCGGAAGTTCAAGAATAAGTTGATTGCGAAGCATCAAGAGGGCGGACATTTCAAGGCGGCATTTTCAGAAATCGAAGATGTTGAAACTGAGGACGAGATTAAGATTATCCGTACGAAGCGATTTGGAATCAAACCAATGTTTCCAGAAGATGCCTGTGTTCAAATGGAACTCCTTGGACATAATTTCTTCGTGTTCTGTAATGCGGAGACAGATGAAGTAAATGTAGTATACAAGAGAAAAGATGGAGCTTACGGTTTGATTGAACCTGAGTTTTAAGATTATGATTGCGGGGCGTGCCGGAGACAGTTCGCCCCGCAAAATTTGTCGAAAAGTTTTTTATACATAT
>JAZOMR010000110.1:0-11137 GCA_045654105.1 Faecalimonas sp.
CAAAAAAGTCATGTGCGGGTGGCAGGAGTCACAGTTGGAAAGATTGTGGATTTCGGGTTAAAGGACTCACAAAACATGGGTGCGTGTATGGCACCGGCAGCCTGTGATACCATTTGCAGAAATTTAGAAGACTTTGGGTATCAGCCTTCCGATTATGACCGCATTTTCACGGGAGATTTAGGATATGTAGGTCAAAGTATCCTATTTGACTTGATGCGTAAAAATGGTCAGGATATTAAGCCAAATCATGCGGATTGTGGTATGATTATCTTTGACCAGCAGACGCAAAATACGAATGCAGGAGGAAGCGGCTGTGGATGCGCGGCGACAACCTTATCGGCTTACATTTTGCCGAAAATCGAATCGGGGGAATGGAAGCGAGTATTATTCGTTCCGACAGGGGCACTCATGTCTACTGTAAGCTATAATGAAGGACAAAGTGTTCCAGGAATTGCACATGGCATTGTGCTGGAACATTGTTAGGAGGAAAAAAGAGATGGATTATTTACATGCATTTTGGGTTGGCGGACTTATCTGTGCACTTGTGCAAATTTTATTAGACCGCACAAAGATGATGCCGGGGCGCGTCATGGTACTTTTGGTATGCACAGGTGCAATTTTGGCATTTATAGGTGTGTATGAACCGTTTACAAAATTTGCAGGGGCAGGAGCAAGCGTGCCACTTTTAGGATTTGGAAATGTGTTATGGAAAGGTGTCAAGGAAGCGGTTGATAAAGAAGGCTTCCTAGGAACCTTTATGGGAGGATTTAAGGCAGGAGCAGTTGGAACTTCGGCAGCCCTCATCTTCGGTTATATTGCCTCACTTATTTTCGAGCCAAAAATGAAAAAGTAAAATCCGTGTTAAATTTCAAACCGGCTGTGTTAAATCTTGCGAAACTCGGTTGACTTACGTTTTTTTCTGTGATGTTATGAGAAATGTAAGGAAAACTTAGGAGGAAATCGAAATGGGTTATGAACAATTATTTTTGTTTGCCGGCGGCTTAGGTATGTTTATCTATGGTATGCAAATCATGTCCCAAGGACTTGAGAATGCAGCCGGAAACAGAATGAAATCACTTCTTGAAGTATTGACAAAGAATAAATTGATGGGAGTCGCATTGGGTGCGCTAATTACTGCCGTAATCCAAAGCTCTTCAGCAACCACTGTTATGGTAGTTGGTTTCGTAAATGCAGGAATCATGAATTTAACACAGGCAATGGGCGTTATTATGGGTGCCAATATTGGTACAACCATTACCGGATGGATTGTATCAATGGGTGAATGGGCATCATTCTTAAAACCGTCTACATTGGCTCCAATTGCAATAGCCATCGGTGTAGTTGTTATGATGGTAGGGAAAAGACGCGCAACTAAGGACGTGGCAAGCATTGTAGTAGGTTTTGGTCTTCTGTTTGTTGGTATTGATAATATGTCAGGAGCGATGTCTGGCTTAAAAGAAGTGCCAGCCTTTACAAATCTGTTTGTAGAGCTTGGAAGCAATCCGATTTTAGGTATTTTAGTAGGCGCAGGTGTAACTGCAATTATTCAAAGTTCATCTGCATCTGTTGGTATTCTGCAGAGTTTGGCAGTAGCAGGGCTGATTCCATTTAACTCAGCAGTCTACATTATCATGGGACAGAACATTGGTACTTGTGTAACGGCAATGCTTTCTAGTATGGGGGCAAAGAAGAATGCCAAAACAGCGGCACTTATGCATTTGCTATTTAATATTATCGGTACAGTTATATTCAGTATTGCAGCCATTGCATTCTTCCAGATTGTTAATCCGGCATGGGGAAGAGGGATGATTACTGCAACGCAGATTAGTACGGTGCATACGGCATTTAATATTGCAACAACGGTACTGTTATTCCCATTCTCAAGCTTTATTATCAAGTTGGCAAAGATGATTGGCGGAATGAAGAAAGAGGAAGAAAATGATACGTTACTTTCGTTGGATGATAGAATGCTGAACACACCAACCATTGCCCTACAGGCTACAATTACAGAAATAGGTCATATGGGTGAAAAAGTAAAGGATACGTTGGAAGTTGCAAAACGTGTATTGTTTACAAAGAATAAAGAAGATATTCGACTTGTAAAAGAAGATGAAAGCATTGTTGACCAATACTGCTCTGGTATTACGGAGTATGCATTAAAGCTTACAGGGTTGCAGATTAGCGATAAAGAACATCAGCATGTGGCACGTTTGCTACAGATACTGTCCGATATGGAAAGAATCAGTGATTACTGCGAAAACATATCGGAGTTTGCAGAGACAATGGCAGATAAAAAGTTATCCTTCTCAGAAATCGGAGAGTCAGGATTACAAGAAATGTTTGAAGTATGCGTAGACAGTTACAAGTATGCAATCGAAGGTTTTATGGAAGAAGATAAGCAAAAAGCCTTGCTTGCAATTAAAATGGAACGAAAAGCAGATGAATTAGAAGTCGCACTCCGGACAAAACATATCAAACGTCTTGCAAAGCAAGAATGTAACACGGAGGCTGGAATTGTATTCCTAGATACACTGGTATGTCTGGAACGTATTTCAGACCATGCAAGAAATATTGCAGAAGAAGTCTTTGAACATATGGCATAACGAGTCTTGAAAAAATCAAAGCAACTGCATTTAGAATGTGTTTTCTAAAATGCAGTTGCTTTTTATTCTTCAATCACATGAATTTCCAGATAGTCAAACTCTATGGAATCCACAAAGTTGTCCTGATAGAATCTGGTTTTATCGTGTTTTTTAAACTCTGCAATGGTGGAATCCAGCCAAATTGGCTTGCTCAAATCAAATTCGAGGCAGATTTCATCCAGTGCATGAAAAATCTTATGTGTTCTCGTATCATTCGATTCGTCGCAAATGACGGTATCCTTTAACATTCGATTGTCTTTAAAAACTTTTCCCCATAAACGAAACATATGTCGCATCCTTTCTGTTTGCAGCCTGCAGCGAAGTGCAATTACGGCTACGTGGATAGTATACACCAATATGCAGAATTGTTTCAATATAATAAATTGTTTCTATAAAATAAAAAAATTGGTTGATTTTTAGAAAATGATGTGCTAGACTGTGCAGGTGACAAGACAGATGTAAATAAAAAAGTTAACAGTGAAAGAGGGAATCACAATGGGAAAATTAAAGAAATTAGGTAACCGAATCTTTGTAGACGGTCTTGCGGGAATGGCGCACGGGCTCTTTGCAACATTAATTATTGGTACGATTATTCAGCAAATTGGTACACTGATAGGTGGAAATGTCGGCGATTTAATTTTTGCAATTGGTAAGGTGGCGGCAGCACTTACCGGAGCCGGTATTGGTGTTGGCGTTGCTTATAAATTTAAAGAAGGTTCATTGGTTGTACTTTCAGCGGCAACTGCAGGTATGGTCGGTGCATTTGCAAGTAAAATTCTTGCAGGAGCAGTACTCGTGGACGGAGCAATTGTTTTTGCAGGACCTGGTGAGCCACTAGGAGCATTCTTGGCAGCATATATAGGAATTGAAGTTGGACATTTGGTGGCAGGTAAAACAAAGGTAGATATTATCGTGACACCACTTGTAACCATTGGTGCCGGTTCTGTGGTAGGGCTCATACTTGGACCACCGATTTCAAAGTTCATGTTAATGCTTGGCGAAATGATTAACTGGGGAACAGAACAACAACCATTTTTGATGGGAATTATTGTATCTGTATTAATGGGAATGATTTTAACTCTCCCAATCAGCTCTGCGGCACTAGGAGTTATTTTGAATCTTTCCGGACTTGCAGCAGGTGCAGCAACCGTTGGATGTTGCTGTAACATGGTTGGATTTGCAGTAGCAAGCTATCGTGAAAATAAAGTGGGCGGACTTTTAGCACAAGGAATTGGTACATCTATGCTTCAGGTTCCGAATATTGTGAAGAAACCAATTATCTGGTTACCGGCAATTTTATCCAGTGCAATTTTAGGACCGGTAGGAACCATGCTTCTGGGTATGACAAACAATGCAACCGGTTCCGGAATGGGAACGGCTGGATTGGTAGGACAGATTATGACCTATCAAACTATGATAGCAACGGAAGCACCAATGCTTGTACTTGGTAAAATCCTATTAATTCAGATTGTTTTACCGGCAATTGTAACACTTCTTATCACAGAATTTATGAGAAAGAAGGGCTGGATTAAGTACGGCGATATGAAGTTAGAGTTGTAAATTTATAAGGCAGTTAGAAAGTGAACTCTTTGTAGGGTTCACTTTTATTTTTTACATAGTTTTAACAAAAGTGTGTTTTTAGATTTTACATTGCACATTTATAGTGATATCTGTGAGACTCTTGCGATAGAGCTCTAAACAGTTTATACTATAAAAAGATATGTATTAATTCAAAAGATACAGATGGAGAAATAAGAATGATTTATTGTGTAGAAGATGATAGCAATATTCGAGAATTAGTGGTATATACGCTGACTGCTACGGGGATGAACGCTCGTGGATTTGGCGATGGGAAAAGTTTTATGGAGGCGTTGGCATCTGAGACACCGGAGCTTGTACTTTTAGACATTATGCTTCCGGGAGAAGATGGGCTTCATATACTGAAGAAACTCAAAGAATCCTCTAAAACAAAACACATTCCGGTGATTATGGTAACTGCAAAGGGAAATGAGTACGATAAGGTCATTGGATTGGATGCGGGAGCTGACGATTATGTAGCAAAACCATTTGGTATAATGGAACTCGTGTCACGTATTAAGGCGGTACTTCGCAGGACCAAACAGAACCAAGAGATTGAAGAATATGTAATCGGAAATTTAAGAATGGATCTAAAATGCCATGAAGTGTTTGTAGATGATCAATTAGTAACACTCACATACAAAGAGTTTGAACTGTTGCGTAAATTGATGAAATACCGAAAAACGGTTTTGACACGTGACAGACTGCTGGAGGAAATTTGGGGATATGAGTTTACCGGTGAGACCAGAACAGTAGATGTGCATATTCGAACACTGAGACAAAAATTAGGCAACGCAGGCGATTTGATTGAAACAGTTCGTGGCGTTGGATATCGTATGGGAGAGAATTATGGGGAATGATTTGGTAAATCGTGCAGAAGAAGAAATCGTAAAAATGCGAAAAGAGTTCTCGGCCAACGTGTCACATGAATTAAAGACTCCGCTGACCTCCATTTCAGGATATGCAGAGATTATGAAAAGCGGCATGGTAAATCGCGAGGACATGATTGTGTTTTCAGAACGTATTTATAAAGAAGCCAGCCGAATGATTGCTCTGATTGATGATATTATCAAACTGTCAAAGCTTGATGAAGACAGCGTGGAAGTTGAGTGGCAGGATGTAGATTTGTACGAATTGTGCGAAGATATCGTAGAACGCCTTGCTATGTCTGCGAGAAAACGAGATGTGCAAGTGGAGCTTGACGGTGAACCAGTGGTGTACTATGGCGTGAAACAGATGTTGGATGAAATGATTTTCAACCTCTGTGAAAATGCCATTAAATACAATGTGCCAGGCGGAGAGGTGCTACTTTGGGTTGGAAATACACCTGAGGGAGTGAAGATTATTGTACAGGATACGGGAATTGGAATTCCAAAGGACCAACAGGAACGTATCTTTGAACGTTTCTATCGTGTGGATAAAAGCCACTCTAAAGAAACCGGAGGAACCGGTCTTGGATTGTCTATTGTGAAGCACGGTGCGATTTTCCACCATGCACAGATTCGTGTTGACAGTGAAGTTGGAAAAGGAACAAAGATGGAAGTTATCTTCTAAAACCTTTCTAAAAGTTTTGTGAAATGTATGACATAGGACTCTTTTCTATGGTATACTATCGGTAGGAAGGGGAGAACTTGAATGTTAGATGCAATTAAAACATACGAGGATGTAGATAGTTGGAAAACCATTATGTTCCTCTATAATGCAGCACTCAAAGAAGTTGGAACAAAGTTGGAGATACTAAACGATGAATTCCAACATGTACATAGATATAATCCAATTGAACACATTAAGACAAGAATCAAGACACCGGAAAGTATCGTAAAGAAATTAAAGCGATATGGGTACGAGACATCGGTTGAGAATATGGTAAAGCATATCAATGATATTGCAGGTGTAAGATTGATTTGTTCCTTTACTTCAGATATCTATAGGCTGGCTGAAATGATTGGAAATCAAAGTGACTTGGAAGTCATTTCAATTAAGGACTATATTAAACAGCCAAAGGAAAGTGGATATAAAAGCTTTCATATGATTGTAGCTGTTCCTGTATTTCTATCCGACAGTGTGGTACAGACGAAGGTTGAGATTCAGATTCGTACAATCGCTATGGACTTCTGGGCTAGTTTGGAGCACAAGATTTATTATAAATTAGAAGACCATGTGCCGGAATATATCAGTGAGGATTTGAGAGAATGTGCAGATATGGTTGCAGCACTGGATGAAAAAATGTTGTCAATCAATGATGCGATTCAGAAGTGTCTGGATTCCGTTGAAGACTAGGTGAGTATAAGAGTTCGGCAGTGGCCGGACTCTTCTTTGTATAACTAGAAAAATATGGAAAAAATGGGAGTTAATATGGATTGCTTAATATGGGAATAATATGGTAACATAACGATGGAAAATAAAAGTAAGGAGAACTAAGAATGAAAAAAATTATCGCATTATTATTAGCGGCTATTATGACGTTGAGTATGGTGGCTTGCGGTACAACCAAAAAGGACGACAAAAAAGAAGAAACAAAGGAACCGGAGACAGTTGGCGAAATCTTACTTGATGCCTTCGAGGATAACTCGGAAGGAACTGCACAGGAAATAGCAGAACGAATTGTTGGAAATGAGATTATACCGTTTATGGGTGGAGCTAATCCAATTGAGCCGGGATATCTGGCAGGATTTGACAATGTAGAGATTACCGGTTTTAAAGAAGGTGCAATGTTTGGGCCAATGATGGGAACCATCCCATTTGTAGGTTATATCTTTGTGTTGGAAGACGATGCAGACGTGGACGGTTTTATGAAGATACTGAAGGACAATGCAAACTTGCGTTGGAATATCTGTACGGAAGCTGAGGAGCTGACTGTTGACAATGAGGAAAATACGGTATTTTTCCTTATGAGTCCTAAGAAATTTGAAGAACAACCAGGAGAATAAAATTGTTATTTTCTAGCATATCATTTTTGTATTATTTTCTGCCTTGTGTATTAGTCTTGTACTTTCTAGTACCAAGGCATTTTAAAAATGTCATATTATTAATTACGAGTCTGTTTTTTTACGCATGGGGAGAACCAAGACTCGTTCTTTTGATGCTTGCAACCATTGCAATTGGATACGTATTAGGTATTTTAATAGAGAGAGATGCTAAGCGCAAAAAACTGTACCTTGTTTTTGCAATTGTCTGTTTTCTTGGCGCATTAGGTTATTTTAAATATGCCAATTTCTTTGTTGATAATTTTAATCAGGTTACAGGGCTTTCGATTCCGTTGGTTAGGGTTTTACTTCCAATTGGTATTAGCTTTTATACGTTTCAGATTCTCAGTTACAACATTGACGTGTATCGCGGGGAGGTAAAAGCCCAGAGAAATCCGATTGATTTAGCTGCGTATATTACCATGTTTCCGCAACTTATTGCAGGACCGATTGTGCGCTATAAAGATGTGGCAGTACAATTGGGAAGCCGTGAGCACAGCATTTCCAAAGCAGCAGATGGTATTCGAAGATTTGTATTCGGACTTTCCAAAAAGATTCTGATTGCAAATGTATTAGGTGAAATTTGTGAGGCATTCAGACAGTCCGATGACAAGAGTGTACTGTTTTATTGGATGTATGCAATCGCATTTTCGCTTCATATTTATTTTGATTTTTCAGGCTATAGTGATATGGCGATTGGTCTTGGGAAAATATTTGGATTCGATTTTTTGGAAAACTTCAATTACCCATATATCTCCAAAAGTATTACAGAGTTTTGGAGAAGATGGCATATTTCATTAGGTAACTGGTTCCGAGATTATGTGTATATTCCGTTAGGCGGATCAAGGGTGAAACGTGGAAGACATTTATTCAATATACTAGTTGTGTGGATGCTGACCGGGTTCTGGCATGGAGCGGCTTGGAATTTTATCATATGGGGGCTTTATTTTGCAGTACTTTTGGTGGTAGAAAAGACCTTCTTATTGAAGTATCTGGAACGCTCGAAGGTGCTGAGTCATATCTATGTACTCTTTACAGTGGTTGTTAGTTTTGTGATATTTAATGCATCCTCTATCACACAGGTGCTAGCAGACATTGGCGGGATGTTTGGAAAGGGAGGCTTACCGCTTGTTTCTGCTGAGGCTTTGTATTATCTGAAAAGCTATGCTGTCATCGGTGTCCTGGCGATTGTTGGCGCAACCCCGCTTCCGAAGAAAATAGTTTCAAGGTGGAAGGGTTTGCAATATGCAGAACCTGTCGTTTTGTTAGTGTTACTTATTATGATTACAGC
This sequence comes from Faecalimonas sp., assembly GCA_045654105.1. Classification (GTDB taxonomy): domain Bacteria; phylum Bacillota; class Clostridia; order Lachnospirales; family Lachnospiraceae; genus Faecalimonas. Next base: position 8,478 of record JAZOMR010000110.1, read on the forward strand.
GTATTTGGTGGATGGCTCATTTAACCCATTCCTGTATTTTCGGTTTTAGGGAGGGATGGCATGACAAAGATAAAAAATAATGTAACTGTTTTCACTATGGCCGGATTTTTTTTGATGCTGGTCTTGTGGAATGTTTTTGGTGAAAAGACGGATTATTCCGAAACGGAAAGAAGAGTACTGGCAAAATTCCCGGAAGTAACGGCAGAACATGTACTTAGCGGGAAATTTGCAACGGAGTTTGAAGAGTATGCGGTAGATGCCTTTCCAATGCGAGATGCATGGAGAAGGGTAAAAGCATATGTTAGAACAGGATTATTTGCGCAGAAGGACAATAATGGAATTTACACAGCCGACGGACATATAGCAAAGCTTGAATATCCTATGAACACGCAGATGCTTGACCATGCACTTGGAATATTTGCAAAGGTTCATGACAAATATTTGAAGGATAATAAAGTGTATTTTTCGGTTATTCCAGATAAGAATCGGTATTTGGCACAGAAGAATGGATATCCGTCTTTGGACTACGACAAATTTACTGAGTATGTGAAGCAAGGGATGGATTACGCAGAGTATATCGAGATTACAGATTTGCTTTCGGCGGAGGATTACTATTCTACGGATACGCACTGGAGGCAGGAGACTTTGCCAGATGTGGCAGAGCGCATTGCTGAGGAGATGGGGACAAAACTGTCCGGAGATTATAAAACAGAGAAGCTGGGCATCCCTTTTAATGGTGTATATGTAGGACAATCAGCACTCATGTGTCAGCCGGATACCATTTTCTATCTCACGAATCAGGTTACCCGGCGAGTGACAGTAGAAGGTGCCAAAGCTGTCTATGATATGGACAAGGCAAAAGGGAAGGATGCATATGAAATGTTCCTGTCAGGAAATCAGCCAATTATAACCATGAGAGACCCAGAGAATACATCAGGGAAACGATTGATACTATTTCGAGATTCCTTTGGCTCTAGTATTGCTCCGTTATTGATGTCAGGATATTCGGAAATAGTTCTGGTGGATTTGCGCTATGTTTCCAGTGATATGCTGGGACAGTATGTTGACTTTGAAGATGCAGACGTGTTGTTTTTATATAGTACGTTAATGCTTAATAATTCTTTAGGTATGAAGTAAAAGTAAATGCCCCTTGACGGGGCATTTTTATTGCGTGTTTTTCGATATATGTGGATTCACATGCACCATGATATGCTTTACTTTCGGGAAGTTCTGCTCGATATCATTGTGCACTGTTTCCGCAATGTGGTGAGCTTCCAACAGGGTGCGCGATGCGTCTGCCTGAATTTCAACATCCACATAAATTTTGTTTCCAAATATACGGGTTTTTAATAAGTCTATCTCTATTACATTCTCATTTCTTAAAACACATTCATAAATCAATTTTTCAGTTTCTTCATCACAAGAGTGGTCTACCATCTTATCCATTGCATCTTTGAATATATCAAGGGCGGCCTTGGCGATAAATAGGAAAATCACCAGGCTGGCAATGGAATCCATAATCGGGAAACCTAGTCTTGCCCCTGCAATTCCAATCAATGCCCCTATGGATGAAAATGCATCGGAACGATGATGCCAGGCGTCTGCCATTAATGCATCAGAATCAATTTTCTTCGCATAATATCTGGTATACCAGAACATCCCTTCTTTGACTAAGATAGATACGATTGCAGCAATCAGCGCCAATACCCCAGGCGTGCTCAACCGGTCATAGTCGGAGACGAAGATATTGGTTATTGCTGTCAACCCAATTCCTAATCCGGTAACAAAAAGAATCATAGCCAAAATAATAGCTGTTACACATTCCAGACGTTCATGTCCGTAAGGATGCTCCTTGTCTGGTTCTTTTGATGCCAGTTTGATACCAATTATAACTACAATGGTACTGAACACATCTGAGGCAGAATGAACAGCGTCACTAATCATGGCATTAGAATGCGCAATGATACCTACTAGAAGTTTTACAACAGACAGCACGAAATTCCATATAATTGTAACAATAGATACTTTGGTTGCAATTTTTTGAAAATTTGATTTCATAACAGTTTCCTCCTAAAAATGAACAAAAAAACACCCACGAATCAGTATTAGCAACTACTGTCCCGTGGATGTAGGATTCCACTGTCACAACTGTGACCCGACTCCATGACTTGCGTCACGGTCTGCTCAGTTTGTACTGTAGATTTGCATGCAGTGCAATGAGTTACTGTAGAATATCATATGCATGAATGTCTGTCAAGATTCATATACTTATACGAAACTAATATTTGGAGTAAGTATATGGAAGAAAAACTGAAACAAAAAATAAAGATGTGGGCAGTGTGTGGAGTGCTAATTCTAGCTGCAGGAATGGGAGTTTCGAAGACTGTTTCGGTGTCAAACACCGTAAACGGCAAGGAACTCCCTATTTATTCTGTAGAAACGGATGAAAAGAAGGTAGCACTGTCGTTTGATGCGGCGTGGGGGAATGAAGATACTCAGCATATTCTTGATATTTTGAAAGAATACGATGTGCGCGTCACCTTTTTTATGACAGGTGAATGGGTGGCGAAATATCCGGATGACGTAAAACGTATTCATGAGGCAGGGCACGACCTAGGCAATCACAGTGAGAACCACAAGAATATGAGTCAACTCAATGA
>JAZOMR010000111.1:0-3003 GCA_045654105.1 Faecalimonas sp.
GTAAGCAAACTTCGTGATATTAGGAAAAAGAGAAAAAGTATGTCGGTGCGTCTGGGTGCGATAGCGGCTTGCCTGTGTTTGTTCATGGTTAGTGTATATGTATTTGGTAGCGGGCAATTGAAACTTAGAGGAGGAAATAAGGGTTCCGCAATAGAGGGAGATATGTCTCTTGAGTCATCAGAGGGAAAGGAAGACTTTGAAGATACAGATAAAAGCAGTGTTGGAACAAGTGCGGAAAACCAAAGTTCTAAAGAGGAGTCAGAGGAAGACGGAAAAACATGGGAGAGAGTAGAAAGCAGTAAGAATTTCAGAAGAATCTCTTTGGCAATACCAACTGGCTGGAGGTATGCAACTTCCGTAGGGGGAGATGCGTCGTCGGAAGAGTTTGGAATTAGTTTTTGGCCAGAGGGAGAGAAAGACAGTGCAATCTATGTAGGGTATCATTCGGCTTGGGGTGTATGCGGAACCGGCTTAGAGCAAACCAAGATTACTTTAGGTGATTATAGTGCAGTACAAGGCACATATGATAATAAGGAAGTATGGGATTTCATTCATTTTCATGTTGAAGATACAAAAGGTTCTTATGTGGCATTGAGTGTCAGAGCAGAAACGTGGTGGGATGAATATGGCACAGAGGCTATGGAGATTCTCGCAACGATAAAGATAACAGAAGGAGTAAATGTGGAATATATCGATTAGTCAAACGGAAGGCGTTGCTGACTATGAAAAAGAAGATTGTGATAGGTATTGTTGTATTTGTTATGTTGGTGCTTTTGGTTCCGATTCGCTTGCAGATGAAAGATGGCGGAAGCGTACAGTATAAGGCAATGCTTTATACTGTGACAAAATATCATCAGAGTACCTTGAAAGAGAATTTGGAAGATGAAGGAATTATAGAGTCAGGATATTGTGTCGGATGGGGAGTCGAGGTTTTGGGTCTTGAAATATTTAATAATGTTAAATATGTATCTGATTAATATAATTATGATAAGTGTTATTGAGAGTAAACCTAGGGTTTGTTATAATAAAAGGAACAGGAAAGAGGTTTATATGGACGGAGGTGTTCTGTTATGAAGAAGAGAATCATTGTGTTAATTGCAATAATCATTCTTTTGATAGCATCATTTTTAATCGGTACCGGATTTCAGAAGAGAACGGATGTAATATTAGGTGATTTTGCTGTATCAGAAGATGGTTCGGAAATAACATTACATGTAGGCGTAGCATCTTCTATGGGATATATTAGAAATTTTAAAGATAAGGGCGGTGGCGTTAAACCACATTATCTTACATTCTATTCTACCTTTGGCGGATTAAATAGTTCTTTTGGTTCAAAAAAGGCATTCACATTAGAACTTGTACCGGATGATACTGAAATCTATTTTAATCGTGCAGGTGGAGGATATGAATTGGTTTTAGTTAAAAACGAAGAAACGGGTGAATGGATAAGGCCGATTAATATCAATACGCAGCGAGGCCAAGAGATAGGTAAAGAAACCATCACAAATAATGAATGGGGTATTACTTTAACCGCAGAAAATGTTACACCAACAAGTGCAACAATTAAATGTACTCAATCTGGCGGACAGCCAACAGGAGAACTACAAACGGGCAGTCGGTATATTTTAGAAACATGGACGCAAGAGGTTGGATGGCAGGAAGTACCATGTTATGCTGAGGTTTATTGGACGGCAGAGGCTTGGCTGATTCCCAAACATAGGGTGACAGAATGGGAAGTTAAATGGGAAAGGTTCTATGGACAACTTTCAGAAGGGAAATATAGAATTGGTAAGGAAATCACAGATTTCAGAGATACTGGTGATTATGATACCGAAATTTACTATGCAGAGTTTGAAATAGCAGAATAAAACATAGTAGAACATTAAGACGAGTAAAATGATGATTCTTAAGAGAATGTTAAGTAGACATCATTGCTTTACCGTGCTAAAATCTAAGAAGGGACAATGCGGATTTACAACTATCTGCAGAAGGAGTGTAGCGATGAAAAAACGTAAATGGACACAAAAAGAAGTGAGCGACTGGTTAAAAAAACATCATGCACTAATCTACTTTAACCCAAGTGATAAGAACTTGTTTGTACGCAAGTATTATGGGATAGGGTGGATTATGAATCTTGGAAATCCGTGGGCATATGTTACCGTAATAGGTACATTTGTTATCCTATTACTAATTACTCGCATCCTTTAGTGTTTCAGAGGTATCAATGATGAAAATACATAAGGTGATAAAAAGACTTATAATCATTTGTCTTTGTCTAGGGGTAGCAGGGTTACTAATCCTAATAGGCATTAATATGCGTGTGAAAGGTACAGTCAAAGACAAAATAGTAGAAACCGATGGTCTTCCTGATGAAGAGTTTGACTGTATTATGGTATTGGGGTGCCAGGTTAAAGAAGGCGGAGAGCCTAGCCATATGCTTCGCGACAGGCTGCAGAGAGGCGTGGAAACGTATCAGTATGGCGCATCAGAAAAACTTCTTATGAGTGGCGACCATGGAAGAACAGATTATAACGAAGTAGAGACAATGAAACAGTATGCGATAGATGAAGGTATTGAATCAGAAAATATATTTATGGATCATGCCGGATTTTCGACATACGAAAGTATATATAGAGCAAAAGAAGTGTTTGGTGTCAAGAAGATGGTAATCATCACACAGGAATACCATTTGTACCGGGCACTTTATATAGCAGAAAAACTCGGAATCGAAGCTTACGTCGTGGCTTCCGATTATCACATCTACGCTGCACTATCTATGAGGGATTTGCGCGAAGTATTAGCAAGAGCCAAAGATTTTGTCACAACAATCGTAAAACCGGAGCCGACTTATCTGGGCGATTTCATCGACATACACGGAAACGGTGATATTACAAATGACTGACATAAGAGAGGGGAAAGTCAGTTTTTGAAGGACTATTGACAGTGACACGAAAATATGTTATCTTGACCTTGTAAATAAAAGGGAGTAGCGAAACGTCCTAG
>JAZOMR010000112.1:0-8925 GCA_045654105.1 Faecalimonas sp.
GTGACGATAGAAGGGCGGTATGGATTGCCCTTCTTTTTCCATAAATACAGAAAAAGAAAGTTGTTTTTTACAGGCATTATTCTTTGTATGATATCGATTTACAGCTTTACCTTCTTTATATGGGATATTCATTTGGAAGGGAATCTTTCCATTACGGATGACGTACTTTTAGAATATTTAGAAACCCAGAATGTCTCACATGGAATGACTAAGAGTAAAGTAGATTGTGAGCAGATTGCAAAAAATATTCGCAAGAATTTTAACGACATTATCTGGGTGTCAGCATCTATACAAGGGACACGTCTATTTATTCATGTTAAAGAAAATACAGATACATTTGAGATAGCAGAGGAAAAAGAGGAACCAAGCGATATTGTTGCAGATAAGGATGGTGTCATAAAAAGCATTGTAACAAGAAATGGCGTGCCACAGGTGGTGGCAGGTGATGAAATCCAAACAGGCAATATTCTTGTTTCAGGAACAGTGGATGTGTTAAATGATGCGAAAGAAGTAATTGCATATCGTTACGTAACATCAGATGCAGATATTGTTTTAGAACGCATTGTCCAGTATGAAGATAAAATTACAAAGAAATATGACAAAAAACAATATACAGATAAAAAGCGGCATTTGTTTTTTATTAAATCTGAAAAACATGAAGTGATGTTGGGGTGGTTCAAAAATTCATTTGAAAACTTTGAAGTACAGACAAAGGAGACGGAGCTGAAGTTTGGCAAAAAATTTTACCTTCCATTTTTCATCGGTAAGAAAACGCTTTTAGAATATGAATTTGTAGAAACAGAATATAGCAAAAAAGAAATGGAAACCTTATTAACAAATAATTACAAACGATTTTGCAAAGAATTAGAAGAGCAGGGTGCCATTATTTTGGACTCTAATTTTAATATTGATGAGGATAAAAATGGACTTCATGCAAGCGCTACCATAACTTTAATTGAAGAAGTAGGAATAAATAGGAAAATCGTTGATTTCCAATTACCTCCTGTGGTAGAATAAAATGGATTATGAAATAAATTAGCGAGGAACTGGATACATGAGTATTTTGGAAGAATTTATTGAAATTCCGGCAGAGCACGAAAGCAATATATTTGGTCAATTCGATGCGTATGCGAAGAAAATAGAACGCACACTTCATGTCACCTTAATTGCGCGTGATGGAAATGTAAAGATTCTAGGTGAAGCCGTTCGGGTAAATCAAGCGAAACGTGTATTAGAGCAGTTAATGGTTCTATCAAAGCGTGGAAATACCATATCAGAACAAAATGTGGACTACGCCATTTCCTTGGTGTTTGAAGACAACGAAAAAGAGTTGGTAGAGATTGACAAGGATATTATCTGTCACACTCTTCAGGGTAAGCCGATTAAACCGAAAACAGTAGGTCAGAAAAAATATGTAGATGCCATTCGCAAGCAAATGATTGTATTTGGCCTTGGACCGGCAGGGACAGGAAAAACATATCTAGCCATGGCGATGGCGATTACTGCGTTTAAGAATAATGAAGTTGGAAGAATTATTTTAACCAGACCTGCCATTGAAGCGGGAGAGAAATTAGGCTTTTTACCAGGTGATTTGCAAAGTAAGATAGACCCTTACCTTAGACCCCTATATGATGCATTATATCAGATTATGGGGGCAGAAAGTTTTATTAAAAACTCAGAAAAAGGATTGATTGAAGTAGCACCTCTCGCCTATATGAGAGGCCGAACCTTAGACAATGCCTTCATCATTCTGGATGAAGCACAAAATACAACACCTGCACAGATGAAAATGTTCCTGACTCGTATTGGCTTTGGTTCAAAGGTTGTTATTACAGGTGATGCAACACAAAAGGATTTACCGGCTGGTATGATTTCAGGTTTGGATGTTGCAACAAAGGTCGTGAAAAATATTGATGATATTGCGATATGCAATTTAACAAGCAAAGACGTTGTAAGACATCCACTGGTGCAAAAGATTGTAAAAGCTTATGAAGAATACGAGCACAAGCAAGAACGTGCAAAAGAGAGAAGGAAAAAATAATGACCTTATTTTTTGAAGAAGAAGGCGAATTAAATTTAGATTTGCCATGTAAAGAATTAGCAGAAAAAGTAATAAATGCGGCAATAGACTATGCTGATTGTCCATATGAAGCGGAAGTCAATTTATTGTTGACAATGAATGATGAAATTCAGGAGATGAACCAAAATTTCCGAAGCATTGATAGGCCGACAGATGTATTGTCATTCCCAATGATTGATTATGAGGAGGCGGGAAACTTTGAGTTTCTGGAAAATGTAATGGATGCGTTTCATCCAGAATCCGGAGAATTGATGTTGGGTGATATTGTGATTTCCAAAGAAAAAGTGATTTCTCAGGCGGAAGAATATGGTCATTCTATTGAGCGAGAATATGCATTTTTAATTGCTCATAGTATGTTACATTTGTTTGGATATGACCATATGGAAGAAAACGAACGTATTGAAATGGAACAAAAACAAAAAGAAATTTTGGAAATATTGGAAATAGTAAGATAGAGGTTAATTTATGAACGAGGAACAAAAGAAGAAAAACAATAGTTTTCTTATACAGGGCGCGATATTAGCTGCGGCAGGTATTGTAACGCGCTTAATAGGGTTGGCATATCGTATACCGGTTAATAATATCCTTGGCGATGAAGGTCAAGGCTTTTATGGTTGCGCATTTTCCATCTACAATATTGCCCTTTTGCTTACCTCGTATAGTTTACCTCTTGCAGTATCGAAGCTGGTTTCTGCACGAACCTCCAAAGGAGAACATAAGAATGCAATGCGCATTTTCAAAGGTGCCTTATTATTTGCCATATCAGTCGGTGCCCTAGTTGGATTAATTGTATTTCTTTTTGCTGATTTTATTGCAGGAAATATCATGTCCCTTCGCTTAAGTGCTTATGCGCTTCGTGTTCTTGCACCATGTTTGTTTGTGGTTGCTGTTATGGGCGTAGTACGAGGATATTTCCAAGGTTTGGGTACAATGGTGCCAACAGCAGTTTCTCAGATTTTAGAGCAGATTGTAAACGCCATCGTCAGCATTGTAGGGGCAAGTTATTTGCTGGAAATGGGAAAGAAGGTAGTAGAAGCAAAAAAAGAGCCTTCTTTACCTTTTGCATACGGTGCAGCCGGCGGAACTCTGGGAACTTTAATGGGTGCTGTCTTTGGCTTGGTATTCCTCTTGGTTTTACTGAAACTCTATTATCCGACCATGAAACGCCGAATTGTACGAGATCATACACAAGCACAAGAAGGATATAAGGAAATCTATACCGCATTAATACTTACCATTGCGCCGGTTATTTTGAGCACGGCCATATACAATATTAATGATACCATTGACCAGGGGATCTTTAGTTCTGTGATGTTAACTCAGGGACACAGTGAGAAACAGGCTGCTGAGTTTTTAGGAATGTTTACCGGAAAATATAATACTCTGATTCATATCCCGCTTGCAGTAGCAAATGCGCTTGGTTCTTCGTTGATACCAAGCTTGACTGCTTCAGTAGCAAACGGAACAAAGCAGGAAATTCGTTCCAAAATCAGTATGGTTATTCGATTTGCAATGTTGGTTGCAATTCCAAGCTGTGTGGCCTTTTTTGTTATGCCACATCAGATTTTATCCTTGCTATATATAGGAAATATAAGCATTCCTGCAAAAATGCTGCGCATTGGTGCAATTACGGTAGTCTTTTATTGTTTGTCTACAGTAACAAACTCAATTTTGCAGGGATTAAACAAGATGACAACACCGGTAAAGCATGGTGCGATTTCACTTGCGATTCATCTGGTGGCCGTCGTCGTTATGTTAGTTGGATTTAAATGGGAAATTTATTCTCTGGTAGTGGGTAATATTATTTTCTCACTTAGCATGTGTATATTAAATGCCATGGCAATTCGAAAAGTATCCGGATACCACCAGGAAGTAAAGAAGACATTTGTGATTCCATTTGGGGCATCCTTTATTATGGGTATTATCATTCTCGTTGTGTGGAATGCACTTGCAATCTTTACACCGGAAAAATTGGCAACGCTTGTGACAATTGTTTTGGCAGGCATATCCTATATGATAGCATTGCTGAAATTAGGAGCGTTAACACCGGAAGAAATTCTCGCATTCCCAAAAGGAACGAAAATATTAGCACTTTTAAAAAAGGTCAAACTTGTATAATATTTGACAATAGAACCAATACTGTATAACAAAAAAGGAGTTGCCTTTATGAATAAAAAATATGGTATTGGTTTTTTGTTGGGATTTATAGTATTAGTTGCTTTGTTTGTTTTGGCGTATCGCATCAGTTACAACCGTGCATTGGACAAGCACAATCAACAAAACAAACAAATGACTGAACAAGTGACTGAAACAGAACTTTGTTACTATATCAAAGAGTCAGACGGGTATGTTACCGTTTATGAATCTGACAATAAAACTGTTTATGATTACACCACGATATTGGTTGAAGATTTACCGGAAGAAATAAGACAAAAAGTAAAAAAGGGAATTAAAATGACATCCTTGGGACAGGTTTATGGATTCTTGGAAAATTATTCAAGCTAAAAAATATAGACGAAAAAGAAGTTATGATGTAATATAAGATAAGATTTAAGGAAGGACCAAAGAAGATGACAGAGGAAAAAATTGAACGAATTAATGTCTTGGCTCGCAAGGCAAAAGCTGAAGGTTTAACAGACGAAGAAAAGTTAGAACAACAAGCACTTCGCAGAGAGTTTATTGACGATTTTAAACGTAATTTAAGAGGTACGCTGGACAATATTTCTATCCAAGAAAATGACGGTTCTATTACGAACCTGGGTGAAAAATATGGACACAAAGAAGGACATTAGAAAACGTGTTCTTTCATACAGAGATAGTATGGACAAAAAAGAGTGGGAGGAGAACAGTCGCAAGATTCAGGATTGCGTGTTGACTCATCCTTTCTTTTTGGAATCAAATATTATTTATTGCTATGTGGATTATCGCAATGAAGTGGGGACAAAATCAATTATCAAGAAAGCGTGGGAATTAGGAAAACGTGTAGCTGTGCCCAAAATAGAAGGCGAAGATATGAAGTTCTATTACATTTCTGACTTCTCTGATTTAAAGGAGGGTTATCGTGGAATTCTGGAGCCGGAGGGAAATGTTCCCGCAAAAGATACACATGCTCTTGTAATTATGCCTGGCGTAGCCTTTGACAAGAACCGAAATCGCATTGGCTATGGCAAAGGCTTTTATGATAAATTTATGGACAAACATCCGTCATATCATTCGATAGCACTAGCATTTGAATGTCAGATGCTTGATGCAATCGATGCAGAAAAGCTTGATTACAGACCGGAAGTTTTAATTACAGAGGAGAAACTATACGATGAACATATTACCGCATGATCCAATGCTATGCTTAAGTGTTGTTAATACGAAGTTAAGAGATCATTATGCAAATCTGGATGCGTTATGCGACGACTTAGCAGTTGATAAAGATTCTTTAATTATAAAACTTGGCACAATTGATTACGAATATGATGAAGTAACAAATCAATTTGTTTAGAAAGGACATTACATGAAACAAATAAATGATTACATAAATGATATTGATGTTACAAAAGAGGCTCCGGTAAATGAGCCTGAACGTCAGTATTATTTCATCAAAAAAGCAAGAGAATATGTGAAAATTGCATCGGAGGAAGCCGGACGACCACTTACATTCTGCGTTACAACCTTTGGATGTCAGATGAATGCACGCGATTCCGAAAAACTGGTTGGGATTTTGGAGGAAATCGGATACGTGGAAGAAGCAGATGAAGAAAAGGCAGATTTTGTGATATATAACACTTGTACGGTTCGTGAAAATGCAAACATGCGTGTTTATGGACGTTTGGGTCAATTAAAGGCATCAAAGAAAAAGAATCCACACATGATGATTGGGCTCTGTGGTTGTATGATGCAGGAACCTCATGTGGTTGAGAAATTAAAAACCTCTTATCGTTTTGTTGATATCATATTTGGAACACATAATATTTATAAATTTGCAGAATTAATTGCAACTCGTTATGAATCACAAAGAATGGTGATTGATATTTGGAAAGATACGGATAAAATCGTGGAGGATTTGCCGAGCGAACGTAAATTTCCATTTAAATCAGGTGTTAATATTATGTTTGGCTGCAATAATTTCTGCAGTTATTGTATCGTACCATATGTGCGCGGACGTGAAAGAAGCAGAAATCCAAAAGATATCATACGAGAAATTGAACATTTAGTTTCGGATGGTGTGGTAGAAGTAATGCTACTTGGCCAAAATGTAAATTCCTACGGAAAGAACTTAGAAGAACCAATGAGTTTTGCACAGCTTTTGCAGGAAATTGAAAAGATTGAAGGTCTGGAACGCATTCGTTTTATGACCTCTCATCCAAAGGATTTATCGGATGAGCTGATAGAAGTAATGAAAAACTCCAAGAAAATATGCAAGCATTTGCATCTTCCGGTTCAGTCAGGAAGTACAGAGATTCTAAAGAAAATGAATCGTCGTTACACAAAGGAGCAATATTTGGAATTGGTTCGTAAAATCAAAGAAGCTGTTCCTGATATTTCTTTGACAACGGATATTATTGTTGGTTTCCCTGGCGAAACAGAAGAGGATTTTCTGGAGACCATGGATGTGGTAAAACAGGTTCGATATGACAGCGCCTTTACCTTTATTTATTCTAAGCGAACAGGAACGCCTGCTGCCATAATGGAAGATCAGATTCCGGAGGACGTAGTTAAGCATCGATTTGACCGTCTGTTAAAAGAGGTGCAGGATATCTCTGCAGAGGTTTGCAGGGTTCACGAAGATACGGTGCAGCCTGTATTAGTTGAGTCCATGAATGATCACGATGAAACTCTTGTTACGGGACGTATGAGCAACAATATCCTGGTGCATTTTCCGGGAGATAAGAGCTTAATAGGAAAAATTGTAGATGTACATTTAAAAGAATGCAAGGGCTTTTATTATATAGGTGAAATGCAGTAAATTCCATAGATAAAATAACGCAAAATGTCCAAACTATGTATTAGGTTACATGGGGAGGACGTTTTTTATGTTTTTTAAGCGGTTGTTGGAATATGGTTTTTTATGGCTTTTGGGAGGTTCTTTATATTATGCCTTTGAAATGGCCTTTCGTGGTTTTTCCCATTGGAGTATGTTTGTGCTTGGGGGTATATGCATGGCATTTTTTGCATTTCAAGGATTTGCAACTCACTGGAGAGAGCCTATGTGGAAGCAGGTAATAAGATGTACGGTTTTTGTGACAGCCAGCGAGTTTATTACAGGATTGATTGTAAACAAATGGCTTCAGCTTGGGGTATGGGATTACAGTGATCAGCCCTTTCAATTATATGGGCAAATCTGTCTTCCGTTTGCAGTCATTTTTTCTGGATTATGTGCGGCGGGCATTCCTTTAAGTGGCTATTTAATGCACTGGATATTTCGAGAAGAAAAACCAAAATATAGAGTGCTTTAATTCCATAGATAATCTTGTGTTTTTTGCAAAAATGAGCTATAATTTACTCTGTATGATTATGTAAAAACAAAGGAGAAAAATCGTGGCAGAATTAACACCAATGATGCAACAATATATGGAGACGAAAGCGCAGTATAAAGATTGCATCTTATTCTATAGACTTGGCGACTTCTATGAAATGTTTTTTGATGATGCTCTGACAGTTACAAGAGAGTTAGATATCACTTTGACAGGAAAAAGCTGTGGTTTGGAAGAACGCGCACCAATGTGTGGTGTTCCTTATCATTCCGTAGAGGGATATTTAAATCGTCTGGTACAAAAAGGGTATAAGGTTGCTATTTGCGAACAGGTAGAAGACCCTAAGTTTGCAAAAGGAATTGTAAAACGAGAGGTAGTACGTATTGTAACACCTGGTACCAACTTAAATATGCAGGCCTTGGATGAGTCCAAAAACAACTACATCATGTGTATTGTATATATTGACGATAATTTCGGCATGGGTGTCTGTGATGTTACGACGGGAGATTTCTTTGTGACAGAATTGGACAGCACTCGAAAGCTATTGGATGAGATTGCGAAATTTGCACCTTCTGAGATTATCTGTAACGAATCACTTTTGGTAAGTGGTATTGATTTAGAAGATTTAAAAAATCGTTTAGGAATTGCTGTATATGCATTGGATAGCTGGTATTTTGACGATGCCATGTGCGAAAAATCATTGAAGGAACATTTTAAGGTTGCATCCTTAGAAGGACTGGGGCTTTCCGATTATAATTGCGGAATGATTTCTGCAGGTTCATTGTTGCAATACTTATATGAAACACAGAAAAATTCCCTGGCGCATTTATCTCATATCAGTTGTTATACAACTGGTAAATATATGCTCCTTGACAGCTCATCCAGAAGAAATCTAGAGCTTTGTGAGACATTACGTGAAAAACAAAAACGTGGTTCCCTTCTTTGGGTATTAGACAAAACGAAAACTGCCATGGGCGCTCGTATGTTGCGCAGCTTTGTGGAACAACCGTTAATTGATAAAGATGAAATTATCAAACGTTTGGATGCAGTTTCCGAATTAAAAGACAATGCCATTTGTCGCGAAGAAATCCGTGAATATTTGACACCGGTTTACGATTTGGAACGTTTAATCAGTAAGGTTACATATCAGTCAGCAAATCCGAGAGATATGATTGCATTTCGAAGTTCTATGGAAATGCTGCCTCACATCAAATGTATCCTTGGCGACATGGAAACGCCACTATTAAAAGAATTATATGATAATCTAGACAGCTTAGATGAACTCTGTGCGTTGATTCGTAGCTCCATTCAAGAAGAACCGCCACTTGCAATGAAAGAAGGCGGTATCATTAAAGAAGGTTATAACGAGATGGTTGACCA
>JAZOMR010000113.1:0-4786 GCA_045654105.1 Faecalimonas sp.
TGGAATTAAGGATTTGATACCATTTGCGTGTTTATAATATAGACAAAGTCCAAGTTGGGGAGGAACTTTTATGAATAGTTATGATAGAGATTTTTGGAATGCTTTGGAACAATTGGTAGGTAATTCTGAGATAGTAATTGACAGACCGAAAGGAACTGCACATCCCAAATATCCGAATTTCATATATAGAGTAGATTATGGATATTTGAAGAATACAACTTCAATGGATGGTGCAGGGATTGATGTATGGGTTGGAACAGATATTGCGAAAAAGATAGATGCAATTATGTGTATTGTTGATTTGATGAAAAAGGACTCTGAAATAAAGATATTGATTGGTTGCACGGAGGAAGAAAAGACAATCGTATATAATACCCATAATGATACAAAATACATGAAGGGCATTATGATAAGACGATAATAACTAAAAGGGGAACAATTATGACTAAAGATTGGTTATTTACAACAGAAGAATACATATGTGATTTAAGAACAGTTGGTGTGTTAATTCGAGATGGAAAAATTTTAGTACAGAGAGACCGAGACGGACATGAATATGCTTTGCCGGGTGGACATGTGAAAATAGGAGAAACATTAGAAGATGGCCTTATCCGAGAATATAAAGAAGAGACGGGAACAGACATAAAGTGTGAACGTTTTTTGTGGAGTGAGGAATGCTTTTGGACATGGAACGGGAAACAGACGCATAATATAGCCTTTTATTATTTGATTGAACTTTGCGAAGGCTCGGATATACCTGATGTAGGAGAGTTTGTCTCACACAAAGATAACTGTAATGTTGTTATCGGTTGGATGCCGATTGAGCAAATTCAAGATGTTATTATTTATCCGGAATTTTTGAAAGAAGAAATTCACAAATTGAACGAACCATCGAAACATTTTGTATCAAGGACATAGAAAACACTACTAGTTCATTGGAGGTATACGATGATTGAGTTTAGAAAATTTACAGATTTTCCAAGAGGGACTTTATATGATATTCTACAGGATGCATATTCTTTTGATCCGAGAAACAAAGAGATATGGGATATAAATTGGCATGATTCAGATGATTTTTTCTATGATAATCCAGAGATTGCCGATAAGTACGGACTAGTAACTTGTATTGATGATAATCCGATAGGTTTTGTGACATGGGATCCACGAAATATACCTGAGTATGTGGAGATAGGGCATAATGGAATCCGAAGTGCATATAAAAGAAAAGGCTATGGTCATATGCAATTGCAAGAGGCTATTCGTAGAATTAAATCATATGATGGTTTGAAAAGGATTATTGTATGTACGAATGGAAATTTAGTTGCTCCTAGGAATTATGAAAGTGTCGGATTTAAATTGTATGACAGAAAAGCGAACAACTCGGAGAGCGCTTATACAGGAGATTACTTGTATTATGAAATGATATTGTAGTTTAGTATTGCATTACTTTTTAAAATTGTGAAAGGGAGTGGTGAAAATGTTTTATCATGCATCAAGCATAGGTAGTATTACAGAATTGGTACCAAATATATCTAATCACAAAAAGCCTTTGGTGTATTTTTCTAGCAAACGAGAAAACACATTGGTATATCTTAGTAACGCAGTAGAAAAGTACTGTAAAGAAATAGGCTTTGAACATTCAGGAACATATTACAAATGGGGGAGTTACGGATTTACAAAAGGCGGTATTCTAGAATTGCAAGAGTATTGGGAAAATGCAATTGAAGAAACTTATGCAGGTGTTTCAGGATATATATATTCGACAAATAATGTACCTATAGTAGAAAAATTAGGTGATATACCATTTGCAGTAACGAGCAGTATACCGATTCGGGTTGAGCAATGTGAATATATACCAGACGCATACGAAGCCCTCAAAGAAGCGGCAGAAAAAGGTCTTATTGTATTGAGTAAATATAGTGATAACAGTGAGGAGCGAATGCAGTGGATTGAACAAAGCGTGAAAAACGAATATGTTAAGGCACAAAGGATACCGGAGTATAAAGTGTTTTTGGAAAATAAGTTTAAAGATATTTTGAAACGGAACACATGTATTAGGTGAAGGTCAATATGAAAAAGTGGCGAGATTTCAAATTGTATAAATAACAATACACAATGTATAATTTCTATAACAAATCAGAAGGAGCGTTATAGATGGAAAAATATTTTAGTATTAATGATGTATCTATTATGACCGGTTTGACGACAAGAACATTAAGAAACTATTTGAAAAACAGAGTTTTGAAGGGAATAAAAGTGAATGGTGCTTGGAAATTTACGGAGAAGGATTTGTCTGATTTTATATTAAATCCTAGTGTGAAGTCCAGTATAAAGGCAAAGAACAACGCCATAGTTTATGATTTCATAATCGATGAAAAGAAAAAGACAAACCAGATTTGCTCGATTATTGATTTATATGAGGCAGAATGTAAACCACAGGAGATTTCCCAGTGGTTATGTAAATATATCAATAGTAGTAAGGAAGGAAATATCAAGTTCAGTTTTGAAAAGTATGGAAAGAATACTAGAATTATTTTAAGGGGCGAAGAAGTATTTGTTATGGGAATACTTAATGAATATTACAAGAGAAATGTCTAATGAAGGAAGGATTTTGTTTCGCCTCGCTTTTGCAGTGGAATAATTCTACTTAGCGTAGTAAGGCTTTGGAGCAGGCAAAGAAACTACCAAATCTTTATAAAGCTCGCGAAAATGCTCTTGTATATTTTCTGCAAGGAGAAGAAAAGCGGAGAGTTGCAAAAGAGGCGTTAAATCCACTTGCTTGGGCTATCTCACATCATTTGACAGCACTTGCTGAAACAGAAGGTGATAACGTATATCTTGAGAAAGTGGCAAAGATTCTTAGTATTCTTTTTGATGGCGAGGAGAATGATTTAGTTAAATCTATTAGAAAAAAGATGACTCAACAAAAAGAAGCGTAAAGAGGTCATTGTTTGCCCGTTTAATTTTTGCAGAGAATGTCGGGTATCCAAAATTGAATTCTGGTAAGATAACCATAAACAACAGGAGGGTCAAGAATGGATTGGATTACAGGAATGCAAAATGCGATTGACTATATTGAAGAGCATATTACAGAGAAAGTGGATTATGAGGAAATTGCAAGATGCAGTTGTTTATCATGTTACAATTTCCAACGGGTGTTTGGTATTCTCTGTGGATATACCTTGGGAGAGTACATCAGAAATCGAAGATTATCCCTGTCAGGTCAAGACCTTGTACAAACAGACATGAAAGTTATTGATGTTGCTTTGAAATATGGTTATGAGAGTCCGGACAGTTTTGCTAAAGCATTTCAAAAGTTCCATGGAGTTAATCCTTCGGCAGCACGCGAAGCCGGGGCGGTATTACGTTCTTTTGCCCGATTGTCTGTCAAAATATCTTTGGAAGGTGGCAGTGTTATGAATTACAGAATTGAAGAAAAACCAGAAATGATACTTACAGGATATAAGCAGAGATTTAAGGGAGTTCCGTACGGAAATCAAAGAGTGGAACAAGAGCATCAAATGTTTATTTCGACGCGTGCAAAGCAATGGCTTTTGACAGGGGCTTCATGCGATTACGCCACACAGTATTGTATAGTGACAAATGTTGACGATGAAGGGTATGATTTTTATATCGCAAACGAGTTGGATTCAGATGAGAGAGAAGATATGTACAATCCGGAAATTACTGGTGTTGACTTTATGGAAGATATGGGGTTTGAGAATGTATTAATACCAAGACAAACATATGCAATATTTGAGACAGAAAAAATAAAATACCCAATCGGAAAATATACTGATTTGAGACAACGCATTGTTTCAGAATGGTTACCAAGTTCGGGATATCAAATTGCAAATGCACCTGAACTTGTATTGATTCATTGGAGACTTACAGATGATAGAAATAAACGGTATGTTGAGATATGGCTACCAATAGAAAAGGGTTAAAGAGGGGAATTGCCTATTATGGATATTAAGTTTCAGTGTACAAAAGATTCTTACAAGGGCTCCACACATAATTGTGTTTCCGAGTTCGATGCATATGAAAATTATGAACAACTAAATGAATATTTTGGCTCTTTTGATAAAAGTCTTGTGTGTTCAAAAGAAGAGTATTTTGGTGATGGAATTGATTATGAATTGTGGGATGACTATGTGATTTGGGAAGATGGAAGAATCGTATCTCGTGCTGCAATATGGAAATATAGTCAGACAGCATGGGAGGTTGCAGCCGTATCAACTTTACCAGAATATCGGTGTAGGGGTTATGGAGAAATGGTTGTGAGTCACTGTACCGCTATTATTTTGAAAAATGGTAAAATTGCAACGTGTACTACAAGAGATACGAATATTGCAATGAGGAGGACTGCTGAAAAAGTCGGCTTCATGGAAATGACAAGACTAGAGTTTAAGAAACTTGAGAGAAATGATAGTGACATAGCGGTTCTTAGGGAATTACACAACGAACCTTCCGTGAAGAAATGGTTATCGATAGGAGACAACTATTTTGAATATTGTACTTCAATTCAGAATGTGCAATATATAAAGATTTTATTGTCAGGTGCTATTATTGGTGGAATTCATCTAGAAAGAGACAATGATATATTATATCTATCCATCTTTATTGCATCTGAATACCGACAAAAAGGATATGCGAGAGAATGCATATGTTATATTATCAACAGATTTTCGGAAGGAATAAATTCTATAAAAGTTTCCATTGAAGAAGAAAATATTCCTTCGATTAAGTTATTTGAATCGTTGGGTTTTGTATTTACAGACCAGGA
>JAZOMR010000114.1:0-4149 GCA_045654105.1 Faecalimonas sp.
TGATATTTTGAAAGTTGATACGCTAAATTCTTGCGGAACTCTTCCCGCAACCATTGCGGCTTCAGCACCTCAAGAACTGGGCCGTGCTTATACAGCTCCTGCCTAAAGTCAAACGAAGGTGCAATGTAGTAGCGGAAGATAGAAAACTGCTCTTGCCGGTCAACCTCAACCTGTGAAGAGTGAAGCGGCAATGTACGCAAGAAGTTGGCTTGATATGCTTCAATCTTGATTTCAACTTCCTCCGGCTGCATATCCATGTCACTCACGCCATAGTGATTGCGGAAATAAAACTCCGCATCAAAGACTTTCGGAAGTTTATACCGCTGCCTGGTAGGCTCCAGCGCATGAATACGATCAAGACCATAAACATGCATATCGTCTGTGCCCGGTGAATATGCCAACATATACCACCTCTGCTTGAACATTTTGAGACAGTATGGCTCAACAAGATATGTAGAAGGATATGCCTTGCCAAATCCTTGATGGGTTATCTGAATTGCATATTCATCGCGTAGAGCCTCAATTATAGGAGCGAGGAACTTATCACCGGAAGGAACAGGCTCAAACAAAATCTTATCTCGAAGGTTCTTGCTGTCTTTCAAAAGGCTATTCACTCCCATGATAGTCAACAAGCGATTGTGTAAATCAGCATCGTGCGATTTATCCATCTCAGCGATGTAGTATTCATTGTTTGAATTGCAAGCAATGGTAATATCAAATATCAGTTCAACCGTCCTGCGCCAGCGGTGAAAATTGCTCTCTGGTAGAGAGTCCTGTCCGTACGCATTAGCGTTAGAGCGTGCCCACTTGCGTTCTAAGTCTGCGCGAGAAATAGGACCGCGCGCAAGGGTATTGACGAGCCATATGTAGCACTCAAACAAATAAGCTGTTGATGATTTTTCTTTCATGTGCGTTATTTTTTTCAGCTGCAAAATTACTGCACGCGGCTCTCACAAAGTAGGAGAGGTTCAGTTTTTTATCATTTTAGTTGTATAAATAAACATTAAAAGCTTACTGTTACCACATTTTTGCGACAAAATCTGCGCTATAGATGGTATCTACCAGCCAAATCAGTCTCTGGAAAAGTTTTTATTGAGCAGCCATATATTAGGTCACTACATGCTGTTAAAGGGTTAAATAGTAAAAATGGTTTCCTTTGGAAACGTTAAATGGTTAGTCCAATTCACTTCTGCCAATCTATGCCGCGGAGGCAGGCGGGGAGTTTGGTTCCATGTGCTTTGTGGTGTGCTACGCACTCGCAACACTTTCCGTGCCGCGGACAGTCTTTGGAACAAGGGCAATCTATGTGATTATGTGGACAGGGCATGGTTAATCGTTTTATTCGTTAATTATCTCTTCATCTGCCGGCTCGTCCCGAGTCAGCAGTCTTACAGCGTTTATTGTTTTAGATGTCTGCTTGGTATATACATGCGCTCATATTGCAAACACGGTGCAAAATTACAACAAAGTTTTGACATGTGGCACCCTCGCAAAGAAAATGAGATTTTTTTTGAAAAAAGTTACTTTTTCCAGTATCGAGTCTGGAGATATGAGATTAAATCCTTATATTCGACAAAATGTTCGAGAGGAGCAAGAAGGGCTTCTGGATCTATGACATGTAAGCGCTTTTGTCCTTTATTAGACAGTGTGGATTTAAAGGTATCAATATCATCCAACAATTCTTTGTTCCCATTAGGACAAACTACAATATGGGCATAATCGTCTGCCTCTATTCCACAGCCCTCAGCACTTATTATTCTTTCTGCGAGAAGAGTCTGACGCATTAATTCATAGAATGGATCTGCCCGATAAAGCGATGTCCATTTCTGACAATCAGACCCTTTGTGGATACGAGTATATCTTACGAAACTGCTCTCTCGTGCTTCGTCACCCTTGTATGTTTCAGTGTATTTCCACTCGATGGGAATTAGTATTTTTTTGCCATTTAATAGTTTAGCATATACAAACGCATCAACTGAAGTACAACGAGCGCCGCGAGATTCATAATTCTCACCCAATAACTCCTTGTTCTTGTAAACAAATTCAAAAGCAATATATCCTTGTTTATCTATCGGCGATGGTAAAATTGTATCAATCTTCAAACCAGTCGCATTTTCAATGATTTCCTTTATGATTACCGGATCATTCCGTAAAGCGAACAAATGATTCAAACAGTGTATTTGAGACGAAACCAAGTGCCCCGTTGGTCTTTCGTACTTAACATTCTCTCCCCACCACGCAATACCATAGTCTTTGAAGTACTTCAGCACGCCAACTGGTCCATCAATTATTGAGGAGAATAAATTATGATGACTATCTCTTTCTATCAGAACAAAATCCCTCCCTTGATTAAGGAATAAGCCTCCGACTTCAGCCGTATCTTTGAGCTCAGTTTGATAGAAATGGAGTTGCCTTTGCAATTCTTTTCTATAAAAATACCTACTTGGAACATCCAAGGAATTAATAATAGTATAGTCTATCTTTGGTTCCGCAACTTCTTCTAAAATTTGCTCCATCATAGAGCGATGAGTGGAACGACCATCAGTTTCTTTAATCCACCGGTCAAATATCAACAACTTAGGCTCAGTGTTAAGTTTTTGGGGCTCACTAAAAGGAACTGGAAGTTTGAGGACTTTCTTGATAGCATATAACCTTTTATAATAATCGATAATGTCCTCTTTATGCATCTTAATAAACTCCCTATAACTTGCCACTTGCGACAAGATTTCTGGATGCATATCCAACGAAACCATTCTGTTATCATCTATCCTCTTTAACTCCACAAATCTTAGTTCACCTGCAATACATTCAACGAGGTCAATTCGAATATCAATTCCATCTTCAACATAAGCGAACTCCGAGTCAAGATAGTTGTGTTTATTCTTAACAATTATATTACCTTGGATATACTTTTCACTCCATTTCTCTTTGCTAATACCTTTCTTTTGTGAATAATGCGTGCGAATGTTTTCAAGGATAGAGTCGAACTTTTCATCCAATATATCAATACAGTTCACATAAGTCTTTCCCTTTCCACCAAGATATTTAGGATGAGTAAATGCTTGTATTTTCTTATGCTTCTTGCAATAATGTAATTTAACTACACTTCCACCTTGATAATATACATTGATATTGTTATCTTTTCGGATTTCAATATAAAGGTCGGAATGATTCTTCATTTTCTCCCACCATTTATATTCTCCTTTTTTACTCAATTCAGTAAATAGAGGAGCTTCGGGATTTAAAGTTTCAAATGTTACTTTTGCCATAATTATTTAATATTTAAAATGATGATTACTCGTTCAGTATCTTTATTTGTAATGCCAGATTTTGGGTTAATTTGCACAAAATGTTCTTTGAGTTGGCGGAAGGTGGATTGATCGTCCAAGATAATATAATTTGTAACTTCTGGATGTTCTTCTAACCACAACGCAATCTCCATTTCTCTTGCCAATATCATTGCATCATATAAATCAAAGTCATTGGGGGTGTTCTCCATTTGCGATTGGATATAATCATCTGCCACATGCAATGAAGTGATGTCATATATTTCTCCTGGCAATTGGCGTGCTTTCCACATTGCGCGCATATTTGCTATACCAGAATATCTCCACGAAGATGATATAACAATCTTGGCATTTGTTGAATCAATGATGTGTGATAATTGCTCTACCGCTTTGGGGTCAAACAAAGTTCCGAAAATATCTTCGGTTGGTAGGTGCTCATGCTGAAGTCGGTCGTAGTAGTTAGCTGTATTTAACACACCATCTAAATCAAGAAATATGATTTTGCATTTCTCTTTAGGCATTTCGTTGGCTTCTATTTTTTTTAAGTTAAACATCCGTGATATTGATTTTCGGCTGCAAAATTACTACTTCGAAGTGCCAACATGTGGCACTATGTGAAAGAAATATACAAATTAGTTCATTTTTTTATAGTTATCCAATATATTTTTTGCTTCATTGATAAATTTCTCACGCAACCATAATGGGCGAAGGACAATTATGGCAGGAAGAAACGAGCGGAGTTCTTGTATGAAATCCGCAGTCGGAGCAATCCAATACTCAAATAGCGAATATTCATCTGTTTGCTCTACTTCTTTCTGTGAATGGTGCAGCGGAAGTGAACGCAGATAGTTAGCACGGAAAG
>JAZOMR010000115.1:0-3005 GCA_045654105.1 Faecalimonas sp.
AGATGGCAAAATGAGCTATATAGAAGGAAAAAATAAGAAGCAGGACCATTCGGTCCTGCTTTAACCTTACATGCGATAACCTCATCGAGAGAGCCTAAATATAGGTTCTCGGGTCGGAAGTATCAACCAACCCTACATAAAGATTATAGCACAATTTTTATGATATGTCGAAAAAAGTCGAAAAGTGAATAATAAAAATATTTTCTAACAATTCCAACTTGTTAAATGGCACCAAAAATGTTATAGTATGACTATACTAATAACAATTAGAGAGAAAGTTCGCTTCGCGAACGATTTTTGGACAAGAAAGGATAGTCTATGATTAGTCAATATGTCTCAGAACAATTTGGAAAAGTGATTTGGGGAGATTTTATACGCGGTTTTAAAAGTAACACAAGCACAAACATGTACAAAGCGGATGTGACGGAGTTCTTAAATTTGACAAAAAAAGATTTTTTGAATATTTCTCGTAGTGATGTAGATGTGTATTATGAGTTTTTGACAGAGAAAGTGAATGACGATAAGATACAGCCGGGTACAATGGCTAAGAAATTCAGGGAACTTCATTCTGTGGCAGCATTCATCGAAAAGCATCGCACGGATTATGATGTTCCAGATACATTTGAAGATTTTTTCTATCCATATTTACTAAGGGTTGCAAAAGTTGAGAGTTTCGCAAAAACGGTACCGACAGAGCATATTGATAAGTTGTTGGTTGCTAGCAAGGAAGATCGTATGTCTTTTTGTATGTTTACGCTTATTTTTAGAGTTGGATTATCTTCTACCGAGTTGATAGAGCTAAAACCGGAAGATTTCGGTGAATATGATAATGGGACATTTGTATTTGTATCAGAAAGAGATGAGTGGTGTCATGTGCCTGATGATGCAGCTGCAATCGTTATCGACTATTTGGGACACAGGAAGGAAAACACGTATCTCTTCTATAATAGTAGAGGAAGCAAAATGAATACGATGTTTATTAGCCGTCTTATGAAAAAGTGTTGTCAAAAAGCAGGTGTACCAGAATATAGCGCTCAAACTTTACGTGGAGCATGTGCAAGCACTATGTTTTCTTGTGGTGCCTCGCCGTCTCAGGTGGCAAAACGTATAGGTGTAACTACGAATCAGATTAAGCGTTACAAAAATTTGACATATAAAAAAGAATTACTCGGTAATGCAGGAAAATTAGTAAAGATCAGAGTGGAGTTACCCGACTAGAAACTGTCACAATTAATTTTGACAGTTCAGGAATAATCTGATATAGTGGTTTCATAATAATAAGTGGGTGTAAAAATGATTGATGAAATAAGATTAAAAGAAGTATATGCTGATAAATCGGAATTAGAAAAACTGCAGACTTTGCTATCAAAGGTGGGGGCAGAAGTGGAGGTCATGCAACTGAGCGATGCCACTAACAGAAGCAAAGTTGTAATTAGTTATGATACAGCCGTTGTCAGACGTAAAACGAAAAGAGAAGCTGGGAGAAAGAGGATTAAGACCGGCTTGTATTTTTCAATTGCAGAGGTAAAAGAAAAAGTAAAAACAGACGGTTTGGAATCCGTGCTTAGCGATTTAAACATAAGTGAATCTACTTATTATAGAAGAATGCGATATTATAAAAACAATCACATTGATGAAACGGAGTTGTTTGATTAATTGAGTCTCATTTTGAGACTCTTTTTTAATTTCATTGAATAAAAACGTGCATTGTCACAGAAAATGAAAGTGAGAACTTGAAAGGAGTTATTATCTGTGTTAAAATTTCAGTAACAGAAATTGTGCATTGGCACGGAAAATGGAAGTGATACTATGGAAATAAGAAGAGATGACTACTTGAAACAATTGATTTTGAGGAAAGACAACGGAATGATTAAAATCATTACCGGTATTAGACGTTGTGGGAAATCATACTTGTTATTCAATTTATTCAAGAAACATTTACTGGAAAGTGGGATAAAAGAAGACCACATAATCGAGATTGCACTTGATGGTATCGAGAACGAAGAATTAAGAGAGCCGAAAGCGTGTTACTGCTATATCAAAGATGCCATGAAAGATGCTGATAAATACTATCTGCTTTTAGATGAAGTACAGTTCATGCCAAGATTTGAAGAGGTGTTAAACAGTTTACTTCGCATGGAAAATATAGACGTATATGTAACGGGAAGCAATTCGAAGTTTTTATCAAGTGATATAGTTACCGAATTTAGAGGCAGGGGTGATGAAATACGAATTTATCCTTTATCGTTTGCAGAATTTTATTCGGCGTATGACGGTGATTATGATGATGCTTGGAATGAATATATGATTTATGGTGGACTCCCACAAGTTGCCAGTTTTCAAACAGATCGTCAAAAAGCCGATTATCTGAAAAATATTTTTGCGAATGTGTATTTGAAAGATGTGATTGAAAGAAATAGTATTCAAAATGATGATGAACTGGGAACTTTAGTAGATATATTGGCATCTGCAATAGGCGCTCCTACAAACCCTACTAAAATTTCCAATACCTATACTAGCGAGAGAAAGAGTAGCTACGCAAGACAGACAATTTCCAACCATATAGATTGCTTGGCGGATGCTTTCCTGATTTCCAAGGCAAATCGCTATGACATAAAAGGAAGAAAATACATTGGTGCCAATTTAAAATATTATTTTACAGATTTAGGACTTCGTAATGCAAGATTGAATTTCAGACAGCAAGAACCGACACACATTATGGAAAACATTGTCTATAATGAGTTGCTTGTTAGAGGATATAATGTTGATGTGGGAATTGTCGATGTGTTCGGCAGAGATAAGGGAGGAAAGAGGACGCGGAAACAATTAGAAGTAGATTTTGTAGTTAATCAGGGAGACCAAAGATACTATGTGCAAGTTGCGTATGATATGACTTCTGAAGAAAAACAAGTACAGGAATTTAATTCGTTACGTAATATTCCGGATTCTTTTAAAAAGATTGTGATTGTCAACGGAACTCAAAAGCCGTGGAGAAATGATGAAGG
>JAZOMR010000116.1:0-2419 GCA_045654105.1 Faecalimonas sp.
AACACTGACATATGGCGAAAGTTCCTTCTCCAATAAATCAATATGTTCTTTGCGTTCCGTTAATACAATTGGATATCTATTTTCATCCAAACAATTACGAACATCCATTACAATCTGCATATTACGAATTGCATTGATATATAAACAATCGTAAAGTTCGTTGGTAGTGTGCTCGTTGCTTAAATCATCAGAACTTATCCCCGTTTCTTGTACTAATACTTTGTGCATCAATTCACTAGAAACTTTAGATAAATCTTTATATCGTACCGGTCCAAGCTGCATAAGTACAATCCTTTCTTTACCATCCTTACGCTTCAATGTGGCTGTTAATCCATATTTATATTTTGCAGGACTGTTTTTCATGATTTGTTCAAATCCTACTGCCGATACATGATGACATTCATCACATATAATTTGACCATACCCTTTGACAAGTTCTGAAACCTTATTGTCTCTGTATAAACTCTGACTTACCGCTACATCAATGATTCCCGTAGGATTTTTCTTTCCGCCTCCAATAACACCTATCTCTTGCTTCGGAATATTCAAAAAAACTGACAAACGTTCACACCACTGGTTTAGCAAACTCACCCTATCAACAATTATCAGTGTATTTACTTTTCTTTCAGCAATCAAGGCTATAGCTGTTACTGTTTTTCCAAATGCAGTATTTGCATGTAATATTCCATTTGATACTGCCAACAATTCTTCCACTGCTTTAAGTTGTTTTTCTCTCAAATCGCCATGGAATGCTACATCTATCTCTTTTCCTGAAAATCTTTTATCTATTACATTGATTTGAATATTATAACTCTGGCAAATTGCCACCAATGTGGATTCTACACCAACTGGAAGCATAAGATAATCAGAATCCTCCTCAAAGCACTGAATCCACATCGGAATATCCTGCACACTTTTCCTAAGATTACGCGCTAAATAATACTCCGGATTATGAAATACAGTTAACCCGATCAACTTCTTCTTGATGAATGGATGCAGTTTTTTCTTACTTATGTATATTCTATCATAGAGTACCATGTCGATATATTTCGGTAAATCAGTAGGAATTATTTCTTCCTTCTTCTTTTCCCATGGCAATACCTTATCCTCTTCTTCAATCTCCTTATCATTCACATCTGACAAGATAACATTCGGAAATTGTTTTAACACATCTATAATCTGCATTCTACTATATCGTTCAATATTCTGTAACACTGCTGTTTGACTGGCATACATTTTAAATGAATCATCAACAAACACACTATTCCCCTTCTCCACAGCCTGCCGTTGCAATGGCAATGCTATTAAATTTCCATACCCACCTTTAGGCATATGGTCTTGATTAGGGAACAACCTGTCAAAAGAATCAAACTTTGAAATCCCATTTCTATTCATAGCTGTTTCCAATACTTTAATACCTAGCTTTCTTGCTATGTGTGCCTCTATTGATTCCGTAAAAAACACCCACAAATGACCGCCATTTCCCGAACGTGATCTTTCTATATAACTTTTAATACCGTATTCTTCATAAACACGTTTTGCCACTAGAATTTCTTCCTGCCAATTACCCTTATCAAAATCTATCGCCAAAAATCTGCACGATTCATCTTCCAAAAGAGGATATACTCCCATTACAAGTGCATTCACACCTGTCCCAGTAAAGTGTTGTTGTATTGTTGCGTTAGTAATCTCTTGATTCTCTTTATAAACACACTTTTTACAAGCACCTTTGATTCTCATAGCTTTTCCACAGATATTTCTATCCCATTCATTCTTACATTTCGGTGCATATCCATGTGTTCCGGCTTTCTGGTTTTCCCATCGAACAGCATACACATCCTGCCTGCCATAAAACAATTCCCTATACAATGCAACCAATTGTGCCATTGTCATAGATTGTTCTGCTTGAACATAGTTATCCACAGATGGTATGATTTTCGTTTCATTTTGCTTTTGCAAGAATTCTTCTTTTATGTTCTCCCACTCTGTCAAGAACAGTTTCTCGGCTTCCTCTGGCAGCATGGAATCATCTAAACTTTGCAGATACTCCATTAGCCTTTCTTTCCAACTATTCATGTGTTGTTTACTCCTTTAAAAATACCCTGCGAAACTACGTTATCAGAAATCGGATTATCAGCCCTTTTCCCAACCGCCCATTTCACAGGGGTATTTACAATCAAAATAATTTTTGTACATCTAGTCAAATGGCAAATCTATATCTTTCTACCTTTTAAACCCATACTCTTTCTTTAACCTTTCAAATATTTCGAAAGCTACCGGACATATTGCCACAACGTCTAATACACTAAGCAAACTACCTAATCTTTCCGGCTGATTTGTATAAGGATAATTTTTACAGCTATCCGGCTTACATTCACCTAACTTACAATTTCCATTTGGTTGGAGAAAATCACAAGGT
>JAZOMR010000117.1:0-24045 GCA_045654105.1 Faecalimonas sp.
GACCGTCCACAAGAAGGATGGGACGGACACGTAGGATTCGTACCAGCTTATGTAAAAGAATTAAATCTTGATACTAACAAAGTAGCTCTTATCTGTGGTCCTCCGATTATGATTAAGTTCGTATTGGCTGGATTAAAAGAATTAGGTTTCACAGATGAGCAAATTTACACAACATTTGAACTTCGTATGAAGTGTGGCGTTGGTAAATGCGGACGTTGTAACATCGGTTCTAAATACGTTTGTAAAGACGGCCCGGTATTCCGTTACGACGAAATCGGAGAGCTACCGCCGGAGTATTAGATGATACTAGGCGACAAAAGTGACAAATCGCATGCTTGCATGCGTATTTGGAACTTAGGGAGCCGAACAAGGATGAGGATGCAGCCATTTTCGGTGTGAAAATGAGCGAATCCGAATGCTTGTAGGATTTTGGGAGCACATAGTGCGGAAAAATCCGTAGTATCATAAAAAAGAAAAAAAGAGAGGATAAAAAAATGGCAGATATGATTCACGTATATTTATACGGTAAAAAATATGAAGTTCCATCAAACTTAACAATTATGGAAGCTTTCGAATATGCCGGATACCAATTGGTTCGCGGTTGCGGTTGTAGAAACGGTTTCTGCGGAGCTTGTGCTACAATCTACAGAATCAAAGGGAAAAATGAATTACACGGATGTTTAGCATGTTCTACAAAAGTAGAAAACGATATGTGTGTAGCAACATTACCATTCTTCCCATTAGAGAAAAAAGTTTACGATATTACAGAAATCAAACCGACACAACAGGTTATGATGCAGTTATATCCGGAAATCTACGCTTGCGTAGGATGTAACGCTTGTACAAAGGCTTGTACACAAGACCTTAGCGTAATGCAGTACATCGCTCATGCACAGAGAGGAGAGTTCGAAAAATGTGCAGAACTTTCATTTGACTGTGTAATGTGTGGCGTATGTTCATCACGTTGCCCGGCTGGTATTTCACATCCACAAGTTGCTCTTCTTGCAAGAAGATTAACAGGAAAATATATCAAACCGGAAGCAAAACACTTAACAGCAAGAGTAGAAGAGATTGAAAAAGGTGATTGCAAAGCAATGATGGAAGCAATCATGCAAAAACCAATCGAAGAATTAAAAGAACTATACAACACGAGAGAGATTGAGAAATAAGGAGGAGAAAAACATGAGTTTACCATATACAGCCGAGATGATGGAATCCATTAAAAAGGTTGAAGCAGGTAGAGCAGCACGTATCGGTTTCGAACCAAGACGTATGACAGCTGACGAGAAAACAGCTCTCCTTCAGGCTTTCCATCCAGATTATAACCTTGACAGTTTCGAGGAAATTAAAGTTGGTCCTAACGCAGGACAAAAAGCTCCAAAAGAATTAGTAGAAATTCTTCAGGGCGAAAGCAGAATCAAAGGAATGGATTTAGACCTTTCTAATCCAGACTATGATGTAGACGTATTAGTTATCGGTGGTGGCGGTGCTGGTTCTTCAGCAGCTATCGAAGCAAATGAAGCAGGTGCTAACGTAATGATCGTTACAAAACTTCGTATTGGTGATGCTAATACTATGATGGCAGAAGGTGGTATCCAAGCTGCTGATAAAGAAAACGATTCACCAGCTCAACATTACCTTGATGTAATGGGTGGTGGACACTTTGCGAACGTACCGGAACTCGTTGAAAAACTTGTTTGTGATGGTCCAATCGCAATCAACTGGCTTGATAAGTTAGGTGTATTATTTGATAAAGACGAAGACGGAAGAATGGTTACAACACACGGTGGTGGAACATCTCGTAAGAGAATGCATGCTGCAGCTGACTACTCTGGTGCAGAAATCATGAGAACACTTCGTGATGAAGTATTTAACAGAAAAATTCCGGTTGTTGACTTTACAGCAGCTATCGAAATTATCAAAGATACAGATGGTAAGGCAGCAGGTGCTGTTCTTATGAACATGGAAACAAATGAAATCCTGATTGCAAGAGCAAAAACAGTTATCATTGCAACAGGTGGTGCAGGACGTATGCACTATCAAGGTTTCCCAACATCAAACCACTATGGTGCAACAGCTGGCGGTCTTGTTCTTGCATACCGTGCAGGTGCTCCATTATTATACCAAGATACATTGCAATATCACCCAACAGGTGTTGCATTCCCATCACAGATTTACGGTGCACTCGTAACAGAAAAAGTACGTTCAATGGGCGCTATGTTTGTAAACGTAGATGGTGAAGTATTCATGCACCCACTGGAAACACGTGACGTTGCAGCATCAGGAATCATTCGTGAATGTAAAGAAAGAGGAAAAGGTGTTCCAACACCAGTAGCTGATGGTATTTGGCTTGATACTCCAATGATCGACATGATTCACGGAGAAGGTACTCTTGAAAAGAGATTACCAGGTATGCTTCGTATGTACTTAAGATGTGGAATCGATATGAGAAAGGTTCCAATCGTAATCTACCCAACACTTCACTACCAAAACGGTGGTATCAAGGTTGGCGTAAATGGTATGTCAGAGGTTGAAAACCTTTACGTAGCAGGTGAAGCAATCGGAGGAATCCACGGAAGAAACAGACTTATGGGTAACTCTTTACTTGACATCATTGTATTTGGACGTAATGCCGGACAACAAGCAGGTGCAAAATGTAAAGAAGTTGAACTTAAAGAACTTACACTTTCTCATGTGGATGATTTCTCAAAGACACTTGCAGACGCTGGTATTGAGCCAACGGTAGTATCTCCTAAGTTATTACCAGACTACAGACCAGAAGGCGTAACAAGATTAAACTAGGAATGAGATAAAAAGGCATGGATTTCCAACATTAGAGCAATCTGATGTTGGAAATCATGCTGTAAATTAGGAGGAAAAAAATGACACTTATAGAAAACATGCTTTCAGTTAATGGTGTTGCATTTTTGATGTTCTGCATCTTTGCCATTGCCGCACTTGGTTATGGACTTGGACGTATTACAATCAAAGGTGTAAACCTTGGTACAGCAGGTGTATTCATTGTAGCATTACTTTTTGGTTGCTTTTTCTTCGAACCATTAAAAGCAGAACTTATGGTTGGAGAAGTGGCATATGTAGACAATGCACTTAAGATTATTGAAACATTTGGTTTGATTCTTTTCGTTACAGCTGTTGGTTTCATTGCAGGACCAAAATTCTTTGGTAACTTGAAAAAGAACTTCAAATCATACATCTTACTAGGACTTATAATTATTGTTGCAGGAGGACTTTCTGCAATTGGATGTATCTATCTTGGAAGAGCACTTGGAGAAACAAACTATGCTGAATTTACAGCAATGATTGTAGGACTCCTTTCAGGTTCTCTTACATCTACACCAGCGTTTTCAGCAGCAAAAGATACAGTTCTTCCTGAGTATGTAAATGCTGTTTCTGTAGGACACGGTATCGCATACATCTTTGGTGTTATTGGTGTAGTATTATTTGTTCAATTAGTTCCAAAATTCATGAAAGCTAACATGGAAGAAGAACGTGCAAAAATTGCGCAAATCGATGACGGCTCAAAGAAAGCATATACAGGAAAATTAATTGATCTTGATGACTTTGGATTTGCAGCATTTGCATTTGCAGCAATTCTTGGAACTCTTGTAGGTAAGTTTGTAGTTCCGGTAATCGACTTCTCGCTTACAACAACAGGTGGATGCTTAATGGTTGCTCTGGTTCTTGGACATTTTGGAAGAATTGGAAAAATCAGCATTATGCCAAAAGAACAAACATTAAAAATCTTTAGAGAATTAGGACTTATGCTTTTCTTAATCGGGGCAGGTATCCCGGGTGGAGCAGAATTCGTAGCAATGTTTGATGTTATGTACTTTGTATATGGCGTTATCATGACAATTGTTCCAATGATTATTGGATTCTTTATAGCAAAATATGTAGTGAAATTAAGCTTGCTTAACAACCTTGGTTCTATCACAGGTGGTATGACAAGTACACCGGCTCTTGGAACTTTGATTAGTACAGCAGGAACAGAAGAAGTGGCAGCTGCTTATGCAGCTACATACCCAATCGCTCTTATTGCGGTTGTATTGGTGTCACAATTCTTAATTCGATTCTTTAGCTAATTAGGAGAGAAAAAATATGCGTGAAATTAATGTAAGTCAGATTACTGACGTTGTAGAAAGATTATGTATTGAAGCAAATACACATCTTCCAGGTGATGTAAAATGCGCGATTCGTGAATGCAGAGCTTGTGAAGACTGGGATATTGCAAAGGGTGTATTAGATAACATCATTACAAACTTTGAAATCGCAGACAATGAAAATGTTCCAATCTGTCAGGATACAGGTATGGCATGTGTATTTCTTGAAATTGGTCAAGATGTTCA
This sequence comes from Faecalimonas sp., assembly GCA_045654105.1. Lineage (GTDB taxonomy): Bacteria > Bacillota > Clostridia > Lachnospirales > Lachnospiraceae > Faecalimonas. The sequence continues at coordinate 4,368 of JAZOMR010000117.1, forward strand.
CTTAGTAGGTGGAAATCTGACAGAAGCAGTAGATGAAGGTGTTAGACGTGGTTACACAAACGGCTACCTTCGTAAATCAGTAGTAGGAGACCCAGTACGTCGTGGAAACACAGGTGATAACACACCTGCAATGCTTTACACAGAAATCGTACCAGGTGAAGAAATTAAAGTTACAGTTGGACCAAAAGGATTTGGTAGTGAAAATATGAGCCAGATTCGTATGTTCAAACCATCTGCAGGCCTTCAGGGAATCAAAGATTTCATCCTTGAAGTAGTAGAAACAGCAGGTCCTAACCCATGTCCTCCAATGGTCGTTGGTGTAGGTATCGGGGGAACATTTGATAAAGCAGCATTATTAGCAAAGAAAGCATTAATGAGACCGGTAGATTCAGAAAATCCGGACCCATACTATGCTGATTTGGAAAAAGAAATGCTTGAAAAGATTAACGAGTTAGGTATTGGGCCACAAGGTTTCGGTGGAAAGACGACAGCAATCGGTCTTAACATTGAAACACTTCCAACTCACATTGCAGGTATGCCATGTGCAGTTAACATTAACTGCCACGTAACTCGTCATAAATCGGAGGTAATTTAGTATGGAAAGACGCATTACATTACCATTGACAGAAGAATTAGCAAAAACATTGAAAGCAGGAGATTCTGTATTAGTAACAGGAACTATCTACACATCTCGTGACGCTGGTCACAAACGTATGTGTGAAGCGCTTGCAAGAGGGGAAGAACTTCCATTTGACCCACAAGATGCAACCATCTACTATGTAGGACCAACACCTGCAAAACCAGGAAAAGTAATTGGTTCAGCAGGCCCAACAACAAGCGGACGTATGGACGCTTACGCTCCAACAATGATGAGCGTTGGTGCAAGAGGTATGATTGGTAAGGGAGCACGTCTTCCAGAAGTAGTTGACGCTATGAAGAAATACTCAGGCGTATACTTCGGAGCAATCGGTGGAGCAGGTGCATTACTTGCAAAATGTATTAAGAGTGCAGAGCTCATTGCATATGAAGATTTGGGAGCAGAAGCACTTCGTAAATTGTATGTAGAGGATATGCCACTGGTTGTTATCATTGACAGCGAGGGAAATAACCTTTACGAAAGCGGAAGAGAGGCTTATTTGGCACAGAAATAATAACAACCTGCCGTGTGCACGAGTTAATCGAGCATGCGGCAGGTTGTTTGAGTTATCCACATTATCAACAAAGTTTTTGAGTTATCCACAAAAGAAAACTATTGATTTACGTTTGTATATGGTACAATTTAAGCACATCAATTCGTATGAAAAACTATCTTATTGCGTTTATCTAGTTGGACGCATCAGATTTCATGGCATTTCAGCCGGAAAATTCAAATTGATGAACAATTTTATAAAATATTATGGTATACTAAGGATAAGATTAGGAATTTGCGGTGTTTCCTTGTTTATCTGTGTATATCAGGAAAGCGAGGAGAAAATGTCAAAGGAACTAAAGACACAATGGCATCCTGCATTTGTATCAGCTATGAAACTTGAACTAATTGAGGATGCTGAATATTTGGATTATACAAGCGAGTATAACCTGAATACCAAACCACTAGAGATGGATTTACTGATTGTAAAGAAAGAAAAAGACGTGGAAATTAAAAACGAAATTGGAAAGATATTTCGTAGACACAACATTGTTGAGTACAAGTCTCCGGATGATTCCATGAATTTGAACACGTACATGAAGGTAATTGCGTACGCCTGTCTTTACAAAGCATATGAAAATCATGTGGATGAGATTGAATTAGACGAAATTACCATAACAATGGTAAGAGAAAAGAAACCGGTGAAATTGTTTCAATGGTTTGAAATGAATGGATACCAAGTTGAAGAAACATTTAAAGGGATCTATTATGTAATCAAAGAGAATCTTTTTTTGACACAAATTATTGTGTCGAAAGAGTTGTCAAAGGAGAACCAGAAATGGTTGACTCTATTAAGCAAAGAGTTGGACAAAACGGATGTAAAAAGAGTTGTAAGACAAATAGAGACACTGACATTAAAAAGTGAGAAAAGTTATGTGGACTCTGTGTTACAAGTTGCGATGAAAGAAAATAAACAAATATTTGGTCAATTAAAGGAGGAAGAGAAGATGTGCCAAGCGTTGAGAGAATTTTTTGAACCAGAGTTGAATGAGGCAGTGGAGAACAAAAGGAAAGAGATGATATGGAATGCCTTAAATGTTGGAAGCAGTGTTGAAGATATTTCAAGAGTCATGGGAATTCCTTTGGAAGAAATAGAGGCTATTGCAAAGGGAATATAGTTAAGGTCAAGAACCTGCCGTGTGTGCGAGAAAGTCGTGCATGCGGCAGGTTCTTGCGTTAATATATTACTCAAAATATTTCAGAAATTCCAGGGTTGATTTTGTGACAGGAATTCGGTTGTTATATACAATTGCCAGTTCACGGGAAGGTAGCTCCTCTTCAGTCTCAACAAGGAATAAATCCTCAGAAACCTTAGGAAGGCAATAATCCGGAACAAATGCGATTCCCAACCCGATTTTTGCCAGGTCAAGAAGCAAATCATTACTGGTAAGCTCCACCTCCGGAACCAAATCTAATTGGTGTTGTTGGAATAAATTATGCAAAAACTCACTGGTGGTAGTTTGTTTTTCCAACATTAGAATTGGGTAGTTTAGAAGGTCATGAAACGTAACCTTCTTATCCTTCAATTCACGAAAGGTATCATTTGCAACGAAAACATCTTTGAAGGCTGCAATTTTTTTCATGGCATACAGATTTCCCAAATGAGAATTCGGATAGTTGATTACAATGCAATCTACTTGGCCAGACTCTAATAGTTCCACACATTTCATAGATGTTTCATTGGTTACTTTGATATGTGTATTAGGAAACTCTTTGTGGAAACGTTCCAAGTATGGAACAAGAAAGTAGCGGCAGATAGTATCGCTGGCACCAATACGGATTTGACCGCCCGTTGAAGCCGAATCCACTAGCTGCGTTTCTCCACGTTGGATTAAGTTAATAGCAGGCTCGATATGTCTCAGAAGGATTTCGCCTTCAGGGGTAAGCTGCACCCGCTTGGTGCTTCTGATAAACAATGTCTGCTCTAATTTCTTCTCTAATGTTTTAATTGCCTGACTGACAGCAGATTGGGAAATAAACAATTGCTTCGAGGCTTCGGAAAAACTTAAAGTAGTTGCAACATAATAAAAAACTTTATATAATTCATAATTAATATCCATGTTATAAGGCCTCCTTATAAAATATGATTTTATTATAAGGTAAAAAATAAAAGAAAACAAGAGGAAGTGATGAAAAATGAGAGGTTTACAAAGGCTTCTAAGCGCGCTTGCCGGCATAGCGATGCTTATCATTTTGCTGATTTCCAGTTTTGAAATTGGTGCATACAGTGATTTTGATTGGTATGAGAAGACCTATGCTAAGTACAACGTGCTTGACGATTTGGAGATGGAAATGTCAGATGCGATGCAGGTTACAAAAGAGATGATGTCGTATTTGCGTGGAAATAGGGCAGATTTGGTGGTTGAAACAAAAGTAGATGGAGAAGAACGGGAATTTTTTAATGACAGAGAAAAGGCGCATATGGTGGATGTAAAAAATCTGTTTGCTAGTGGTTTGTGGATTAGAAGAGCTGCAATACTCGTTCTAGCACTTGCTATAGTTCTCCTTATCAGAACAAAAGCAGACTGGAAGCGATTGCTGCCAAAATCATTTCTTATAAGCATAGGGAGTTTTATGGGGATTACTTTAGCAGCCGGCGTACTCTTTATGACGGACTTTCATAGGTATTTTATGATTTTTCATGAGATTTTTTTTACAAATGATTTGTGGTTGTTAGACCCGGATACAGATTTGTTGATTCGCATGTTGCCAGAAGGATTCTTTTTAGATATGGTGAAACGAATCGGATTTATCTTTCTAATCTTGATGGTAATGGTTTTAGTTATAAGTGGTGTTATTTTAAAACGAACAAACATAAGAAAAACTAATAAATCTATTTAGTTATATTAATTGTACTAATGAAGAAAAATATGGTATGATTGAATAAAATACAAAACGATAATCGTAATTGGAGGGTACTATGAGTAGTGTAAGACGCGTTTATGTGGAAAAGAAACCGGAATATGCTGTTCAGGCGAAAGCATTGAAGAGCGAAATGAAAAGCTATTTAGGAATTAAGAACGTAGAAAATGTTCGTGTTCTTATCCGTTATGATGTGGAAAACATCACAGACGAAACTTTTGAAACAGCATGTAATGGAATCTTTTCTGAACCACCAGTAGATACATTATATAAAGAGTCCTTTGATGTAAAAGAAGGAAGCAGAATCTTTTCTGTAGAATATTTGCCGGGACAATTTGACCAGAGAGCAGACTCTGCAGTTCAGTGTGTGCAGTTCATTAAAGAGGATGAACTTCCTGTTATCAAGTCTGCTACAACCTATGTGATTGAAGGGAATATTACAGACGAAGAATTTGAGGCTGTTAAGGCTCACTGCATTAATCCGGTAGATTCCAGAGAGACAGGAATGGAAAAACCAGAAACATTAATTACAGTATTCGACGAACCAGAGGATGTAAAAATCTTTGATGGCTTCAAGGATATGGATGAAGCAGCATTAAAAGAATTATATGGTTCTCTTGGAATGGCTATGACATTCAAGGATTTCTTGCATATTCAAAATTACTTTAAGAATGAAGAAAATAGAGATCCTTCTATGACAGAAATCCGTGTACTTGATACCTATTGGTCAGACCACTGCCGTCATACTACATTTGCAACAGAATTAACAGATATCACATTTGGCGAAGGTGATTACAAAGAGCCAATCGTAAATGCATACAAGAGATATTTGAATGACCACAGCGAGATTTTCAAAGGCAGAGAAGATAAGTTCGTTTGTCTCATGGACCTTGCTTTGATGGCAATGAGAAGACTGAAATTAGAAGGTAAGTTAGAAGACCAGGAAAAATCAGATGAAATCAATGCTTGTAGTATTGTAGTTCCTGTTGTTGTTGATGGTGTAGAGGAAGAGTGGCTTGTAAACTTCAAGAACGAAACTCACAACCATCCAACAGAAATCGAACCATTTGGTGGAGCAGCTACTTGTCTTGGCGGATGTATCCGTGACCCACTGTCAGGACGTACTTATGTATATCAGGCAATGCGTGTAACCGGTGCAGCTGACCCGACCGTATCTGTAAAGGATACATTAAAAGGTAAACTTCCACAGAAGAAATTAGTTCGTGAAGCAGCTCACGGCTACAGCTCATACGGTAACCAAATCGGTCTTGCAACTGGTGCAGTTAAAGAAATTTACCATCCAAATTATGTGGCAAAACGTATGGAAATCGGTGCAGTTTTAGGTGCGGCTCCAAGAAGAGCAGTTATCCGTGAAACTTCTGATCCGGGCGATATCATCATTTTATTAGGTGGACGTACCGGACGTGACGGCTGTGGCGGTGCTACAGGTTCTTCAAAGGTTCATACAGAGGAATCTATCGAAACTTGTGGTGCAGAGGTTCAGAAGGGTAACCCACCTACAGAACGTAAGATTCAACGTTTATTTAGAAGAGAAGAAGTTAGTAAGTTAATTAAGAAATGTAATGACTTCGGTGCAGGCGGTGTATCCGTTGCTATCGGAGAATTAGCTGACGGACTTCAAATCAACTTAGATAAAGTACCTAAGAAATATGCAGGTCTTGACGGAACAGAAATTGCAATTTCTGAATCACAAGAGCGTATGGCTGTTGTAATTGATCCGAAAGATGTAGCAGAATTTATGGGTTACGCAAAAGAAGAAAACTTAGAAGCAGTTGAAGTTGCTGTTGTTACAGAGGAACCAAGATTAGTATTATCATGGAGAGGTAAAGAAATCGTAAATATTTCACGTGCATTCCTTGATACTAACGGTGCTCATCAGGAAACAGCAGTTGCTGTGGATATCCCGAATAAAGAAGACAGCATTTTAGTAAAAGAAGAAGTAGCAGACGTAAAAGCAAAATGGCTAGAAACACTTTCTGACTTAAATGTTTGTTCTCAAAAAGGTCTTGTGGAAATGTTTGACGGTTCTATCGGCGCAGGCTCTGTATTTATGCCACACGGTGGAAAATATCAAATGACAGAAACACAGGCTATGGTTGCAAAACTTCCTGTACTTACAGGTAAATGTGATACTGTAACCATGATGAGCTACGGATATGATCCATACTTGTCAAGCTGGAGCCCATATCACGGTGCTGTTTATGCAGTATTAGAATCCGTTGCAAAAATCGTTGCAAACGGTGGTGATTATAGCAAGATTCGTCTGACATTCCAAGAATACTTCAGACGTATGACAGAAGACCCATCAAGATGGAGTCAACCATTTGCAGCACTTCTTGGTGCATATGATGTGCAATTAGGACTTGGTCTTCCTTCAATCGGTGGTAAAGACAGTATGTCAGGTACCTTCCAAGATATCGACGTACCACCTACATTGGTATCATTTGCAGTAGATGTTGCAGTTCAAAAAGATATCATTACACCAGAACTTAAAGCAGCAGGCAATAAGTTAGTGTGGATGAAAATTGAAAAAGATAACTACGATTTACCGGTATACGCACAGGTAATGGATGCATACGGTAAATTCCGTGATGATATTCAAAACGGAAATATTGTATCTGCTTACACCTTAGACAGACATGGTATTGCAGCAGCAGTAAGTAAGATGGCATTTGGTAATGGCATGGGTGTGAAGATTTGCAGTTGTGTAGATAAGAATGATTTGTTTGCTCCAGGATTTGGTGATATCATTGCCGAAGTTCCTGCAGATAAGGTAGATGCACTCACAATCGAGTACAAAGTAATCGGTGAAGTGACAGATGATACAGCGATTACTTACGGTGATATGACGATTTCATTGGCAGATGCTGTGGAAACATGGAAAGCACCATTGGAAAAAGTATTCGCATCTGTTGCAGGTGTGGATGCACCAACACCAGTTGAAGAAAAATTATACAACGCAGACAGCATTTATGTATGTAAAAACAAAGTGGCAAAACCAACCGTATTCATTCCTGTATTCCCGGGAACAAACTGTGAATACGACAGCCGCAAGGCATTTGAACGTGCCGGAGCAAATGTAATTACGAAAGTGTTCAAGAACCTTTCAGCAGATGATATCCGCGAATCAGTTGCAGAATTTGAAAAAGCAATTAACGAAGCACAGATTATCATGTTCCCAGGTGGATTCAGTGCTGGTGATGAACCGGACGGTTCTGCAAAATTCTTTGCAACTGCATTCCAGAATGCAAAGATTAAAGAAGCGGTTGAGAAATTATTGAACGAACGCGATGGTCTTGCACTTGGTATCTGTAACGGTTTCCAAGCACTTATCAAACTTGGCTTGGTTCCATACGGAAAAATCTGTGGACAGACAGCAGGTTCACCGACACTTACTTACAACACAATTGGCCGTCACATTTCAAAGATGGTTTACACAAAGGTTGTAACAAACAAATCACCATGGTTACAAGGTGCAGAGCTTGGCGGAGTGTACACGAACCCAGCTTCACATGGTGAAGGACGTTTCGTAGCACCGGAAGCAGTATTAGATGAGTTATTTGCAAACGGACAAGTTGCAACACAATACTGTAATCTTGATGGTGTTATCACAATGGATGAAGAATGGAATCCAAACGGTTCCTTTAGAGCAATTGAAGGTATCACAAGTCCGGACGGACGTGTACTTGGTAAGATGGCTCACTCAGAACGTCGAGGTGATTCAGTAGCAATCAATATCTACGGAGAACAAGATTTGAAGATTTTCGAATCTGGTGTGGAATATTTTAAATAGGATGATAGAGAGAAAACTGCTCAGTTTAAAACTGGGCAGTTTTTTTGCATATTTCCACAACTTGTACATATATTGTCTAAAGAGGTGAAGGACATGAAGTACAAGCAGATTATGAATATACTTCCGAGTGAAGTGAAACATGTAATTGACAGGGAAAACATAGACTTTGACCATTTGCAGGAAATTCGTTTGCGAGCAGGTTATCCCATTATCCTATTTTATAAAAACAAGGAGCAGATTCTGCCAATGAATGGGACAGAGAGAATCATACGGGAAACCCTTGATTACGTCAGCAATTATTCTTTATATGCGTACGAAAATGAACTGCGACAAGGGTTTATCACGATAGAGGGTGGACATCGAATCGGTATGGCGGGGCAGGTCATTATAGAAGATAAGAAGATAAAGAACTTAAAGCAGGTTTCATCATTAAATGTGCGAATATCCCATGAGATTTTAAACTGTGCGGACAAACTTTTTCCATACATAACACATAATAAGCAAATGTATCACACGTTGATTATCTCGCCACCGAGATGTGGGAAGACGACATTGTTGCGTGATTTGATACGGCAAATATCAGATGGAAACAAGTGGGTAAAGGGATGTACGGTTGGTGTGGTGGATGAGCGTTCAGAGCTTGCGGGCTGTTATCGAGGAATCCCGCAGAATCAAATGGGAATGCGGACGGATGTACTTGATGGGTGTCCCAAAGCTGACGGCATGTTGATGCTGGTGCGTTCCATGTCACCGCAAGTGATTGCGGTAGATGAAATCGGTGCGCCTGAGGATGTACAGGCAATCAAATACGCAATGCATTGTGGGTGTAAGATGATTGCCACTGTGCATGGAGAGACATTGGAGGAGATTCAAAGAAAACCACTATTCGAGCAACTGGTAAATGAACGATGTTTTGAAAGATACGTGGTGCTTCAAAACGAAACTCATGTTGGCGAAATTGCAGGAATCTACGATGCATATGGGAAACTGTTGTATCAGGATGAAGTGAAGGAACACAAGATATGCTGAAACTGATTGGAAGCATATTTATCCTAGCATCATGCACCGGCATTGGATTCTCAAAAAGCAGCGAGATGCAAGATCATCTAAATGAACTTGAAGAACTGAAAAAGATATTTTACATATTGAAAAGCGAACTTCAATATACAAGAGCACCCTTTGCAGAAGTGTTTGAAAAAATCGGTCAAAAGACGAGGGAGCCCTTTCAAACATGGCTGCTGGATTTATGCAACAGATTAAAAGAGAAGCGCTCCGGTATGTTCTGGGACATGTGGTGCAGCTCCATAGAAGATAACCTAAAGGGCAGTAGACTCAAAGAGAACGAGTTAAAAGAACTAAAGAACGTTGGGAAAAACCTAGAGTACATAGAGAGTCTGGATTTATTTATAGAGCAGATGGAATACGGAATTAAAAATACGAGGGAAAGCTACCGAACAAAGCGGAAATTATGCCAAAGTCTGGGAATTATGGGAGGAATCTTTCTTGTGATTTTGTTGCTGTAAATAGGAGGAAAACATGGGTGTCAGTCTGATTTTTAAAATTGCTGCAGTGGGAATATTAGTGTCCATATTAAGTCAGGTATTAAAGCATAGTGGCAGGGAGGAGCAGGCCTTTCTTACAAGCTTTGCAGGGCTCCTTTTGGTCCTGTTCTGGATTCTGCCTTACATCATAGATTTGTTTGAGCAAATACAAGTCTTGTTTGAATTTTAGAGGGTAGTTCTATGAGCATGATTCAAGTTGGATTACTCGGTATCATTGGTATTATATTTGCAGTGCAGTTAAAGCAGGAGAAGTCGGAGGTTGCCGTCTATCTGTGTATCGTGATTACCCTGATTATCTTTGTTGGTATGACAGACCATCTGGAGCAATTGGTGACAACCCTGCGTGAAATCGGAAATTTTGTTCAGATACAAAACTCCTATATTCTGACATTGATTAAGATGCTTGGAATTACCTATTTAGCAGAATTTTCCGCCGGTCTTTGTAAGGATGCAGGATACAGTTCGATTGCAACCCAGATTGAAATGTTTGGGAAGCTAACCATATTAGTGCTGAGCCTTCCGATTCTGCTTGCATTACTTCGAACCATACAGGAGTTTCTGGGATGAAGATAGTGAAAATGTTGATTGTTGTAATATGCTTATTTTTCCCGATGCAAGTAAAGGCGGCAAACGCAGAAGTGGCAGATGTAAAGGCGACAGATGTGGAAGAGGAATTGAGCAGTAGATACGATTTTACGGAAATCGATAAGATGCTGAAGGAAATTTTCCCGGAGGAAAAGCTGAACTTCAAGGATACTATTGCGGGACTGATTTCCGGAGATTTGGAGTTTTCTATTGATTTATTCAAGCAATTAATCGGTGACCAGCTAAGCTATGAAATCGACAGTAGTAAAACAGGGATTATACATATTTTACTATTGGTCATTATTGCTGCCATATTCTCAAATTTTTCCAGTGTTTTTAAGAGCACACAGGTGGCAGAAATTAGTTTTTCCATGTTGTACATGCTTCTGATTACCATCTGCCTGAATAATTTTCGCATATTGATAGAAGCGGCAACTGCAAATGTAGACCGGATTATGGAGTTTATGAAACTGCTTGGCCCGCTTTATTTCATGGCAGTTGCGATTGCTACGGGAAGCGCGACTTCGGTGACCTTTTATCAGTTAGTGCTGTTGCTTATTTTCCTGATTGAATTATTGATTCGGAATTTCTTAATTCCTATGACACAGATTTATATGGTAATCCGAATTTTAGATGAATTTTCACAAGAGATTCAGTTATCCAAGTTTGCAGAATTAATGGAGACCATCATTTCCTGGTCACTAAAAACCTTATCTGCAGGAATCATCGGCCTAAACATCATTCAAGGTTTACTGACGCCGGCAATTGATTCCGTGAAACGAAGTCTTGTGTTAAAAGGAGGAGAAGCCCTCCCAATTGTGGGAGACGCCATTGGTGGTGCGGCAGAGGTAGTGCTTGGCACCGCAGTTTTGATTAAAAATGGAATCGGCGTGGCGGGCATGATTATCTGCCTTGTTATGTGCTTGGTTCCTATTATCCAGATTGCCATAACATCCCTGATGTATCAGCTAATTGCGGCACTCATTCAACCCGTGTCTGATAAACGAATGGTTAATTGTGTCAGCAGTGTGGCGGATGGCAGTAAAATTTTGCTTAAAATTGTATTTACAACGGGTGTTTTGTTTCTAATCACCATTGCTGTAGTTGCGACAACAACAGGAGGTTAATATGCTGGATTATATTTATGAATGGATGGAAAATATTGCATTTTACATGGTGATTGTTGTTGCTGCCATGCAAATGGTGGCAGGAGAAAGCTATAAGAAATACATTCGTTTTTTTGCAGGAATGATTTTGATTCTTATGCTGACGGGACCGATTCTAAAGATATTTGGAATGAGTGAGTTTCAGGTTGCAGAATATCAGAAGGAGTTAGAGGAAATCGAAAATGCCACAAAATATATGGAACAAATTATTGGGGAATAAGAAGAATCAATGGCTGATTTTATTGATGGTAGGAATTTTGCTGGTGGTGATTGCGATTCCTACAAAATCGGGAACAGAAGAAAAAGGCGTTGTTGATTCAAAAGGGTGGAGCACATCGGACACGGAACAGAGATTAGAAAATATACTCGGCCAGATGCAAGGAATTGGAGAAGTACATGTAATGATTACATACAAGCAAGATAATCAAGTCGAGGGGGTCGTGGTTGTAGCAGAGGGCGGAGAACAAGGAGTGACTGTTCAAAAGATAACTGAAGTAGTTCGAGCATTATTTGACGTGGACTCGCATAAAATTAAGGTGACAGATAGTAAATAGATTCTTTGGGAGGAGATAGTGTGAAAAAAATATTTAAGAAAAATCAGATTATGATTACAGCATTAGCTGTGATGATTGCGGTGGCTGGGTATCTGAATTACTCCGGCAGATTTTTTGGAGATGATTCAAAAGAGGCAGATAATGAACTGGCAGAGCAGGAGCTCTTAGATATCAGTCTGGGAGAAACAGCGGAAATTGAATCTTTGGATGAAGATATTGATGATACGCCGGGCGCGGCTGTACTGACCAATGGAAACAACATTGTCGCAGAGGCAAAAGTTGTGAGAGAACAAGTGAGAGCAGAGAATAAAGAGACACTTTTGGGTATAATAAATAATGCAAACCTAAGTGAGAAGCAAAAAGAAGAAGCGGTTGCAAAGATGATTGAGTTGACCGAGATAGCAGAGCTGGAGGCTGCAGTGGAGACAATGCTACTTTCAAAAGGCTTTTCGGAGGTTGTAGTAACTTTGACTGATGGTGGTGCAGACGTTGTTGTAAATGCCACAGAATTATCAGATGCAAAACGTGCGCAAATTGAAGATATTGTTACAAGAAAGACGGGGATTAAGCCGGAAAATGTTGTAATTTCTTCTATGCAAAAATAGGAAATTGTGGTACACTATCAGACAGGGTTGCGTCTAAATAATATGGCAATAGCAGGATTGTAGGCGCGCAATATGGATGATAAAAAACAGGAGATTAAATATTTATGTCACAAATTACAAATGAAATAAAGAAAAGAAGAACATTTGCGATTATATCCCATCCCGATGCTGGTAAAACTACATTGACGGAAAAGTTTTTGCTTTATGGAGGTGCCATTAATCAGGCGGGTTCTGTAAAAGGAAAAGCCACAGCAAAGCATGCAGTTTCTGACTGGATGGAGATTGAAAAGGAAAGAGGTATTTCTGTTACATCTTCCGTTCTTCAATTTAATTATGACGGCTATTGTATCAATATTCTGGACACACCTGGGCATCAGGACTTCTCGGAGGATACATACCGAACGCTTATGGCAGCAGATTCGGCGGTAATGGTTATCGATGCTTCGAAAGGTGTGGAAGCCCAGACGAGAAAATTGTTCAAAGTATGTGTGATGCGTCACATTCCGATTTTTACATTTATTAATAAAATGGACCGTGAAGCCCGTGATACATTTGAATTATTAGACGATATTGAAAAGGAATTAGGAATTGCCACCTGTCCAATCAACTGGCCAATTGGCTGTGGAAAAGAATTTCGAGGCGTTTTTGACCGTGAACATCAGGAAATCGAGCTTTTCTCAGATACTCAAAAGGGTACAAAGATGGGAGAAGTAAGAAAGATTGCATTAGATCATCCGGATGTGGATACATTAATCAGTGAAGCGCAAAAAGAGCAGCTTTTAGAAGAGATTGAATTGTTAGATGGTGCAAGTGCGGAGTTTGATTTGGATTTGGTAAGTAAGGGAGAATTATCACCGGTATTTTTCGGTTCCGCCCTCACAAACTTTGGTGTAGAGACATTTTTACAGCATTTCTTAAATATGACTTCATCACCGCTTCCGAGAAAGTCAGACCAAGGAAGCATTGACCCGATGGAAGAGAAGGACTTCTCGGCATTTGTATTCAAGATTCAGGCAAATATGAACAAGGCGCACCGTGACCGAATCGCATTTATGAGAATTTGTTCCGGAGAATTCGAGGCAGGTATGGATGTGTTCCATATTCAAGGTGGGAAAAAGGTAAGACTTTCTCAGCCACAGCAGATGATGGCAAGTGAGAGAAAGATGATTGAAAAGGCTTACGCAGGAGATGTCATCGGTATCTTTGACCCAGGTATTTTCTCGATTGGAGATACCTTAACCACTTCGCCGAATAAGTTTGCATACGAAGGAATTCCAACCTTTGCACCGGAACATTTTGCCAGAGTGCGACAAATGGATACCATGAAGCGTAAACAGTTTATCAAGGGAATCAATCAGATTGCACAGGAAGGTGCGATTCAGATTTTCCAAGAGTACAATACCGGAATGGAAGAAATCATTGTAGGTGTTGTCGGGGTACTTCAGTTTGATGTATTAAAATATCGTCTGGAAAACGAATACAACGTGGATATCAAATTGGAACCACTTCCATATGAACATATTCGCTGGATTGAAAACGAAGATATTAATCTGGATAAATTAGTCGGAACTTCTGACATGAAGAAGATTAAAGACTTAAAGGACAGACCGCTCTTGTTGTTTGTTAACAGCTGGAGTGTACGAATGACTTTGGAGAGAAACGAAGGATTAATTTTATCCGAATTTGGCCGTTCTTAAACTAGTGAAAGTTTCTATTTGCAAACAGTTGTAAATTTGCTATAATAAGAGAAGTAGTAAACCAAACTAGGAGGTTTTAAGTTATGGGAAAAGAAGTAAGTAATGATTATAAAATACAATTAGAGAATAATCGCGGAGAGATTATTATTGCGGACGAAGTAATTGCCGTGATTACAGGATTGGCTGCGATGGAAGTAGAAGGTGTTGCTTCTTTAGCCGGCAATGCAACAAGAGAATTAATCAGTAAGATTGGTATCAAAACATTGTCAAAAGGTGTAAAGGTTGACGTGTTAGAAGATGTTGTTACGATTGATGCTGCACTGAATTTAAAATATGGATTCAATATTAAAACTGTTTCTGAAAAGGTTCAGGAAAAGGTAAAGGTTGCAGTTGAAAACATGACAGGACTGAAAGTTGCTGACGTGAATATTCGCGTTGCAGGAATTGAAGTAAATTCATAAGGTATAAATATCTATTGAAAAGTGTAGCGGCATATGCTACACTTTTTTTAACACCAAAACATGGCACGGATTTGTTTCAAATCATTCATAGTGTCAAAAAGGCGTTATTCAAAAACGCATCTGAATTTCAAGACGTATCAGTCAGAGAATTTCAATTTGATGAAAACTGAAAACATTTGCATATTTATGCATAATTCATTGCCAAGCCTTCCACATTTGTAGTATAATGTAATGAAGTATGAAACAAAATGCGAAACTTAAGGAGAAGTGGAAATGAGTAGAACAGAGCTTAGAGAGCATATTTTCAGAATGTTATTCCGAATTGAGTTTAATAGTGCTGAGGAGATGAAGGAGCAGGAGGGCTTCTATTTTGAAGACCTGGAAGAGGCTACAGGAAAAGACCAAGAGTATATTTTAGATAAATACAGAGCGATTGTGGAGAAAAAAGAGGAGATTGACACTCTTTTAAATGAGGTTTCCGAAGGATGGAAGACAACACGTATGAATCGCGTGGACCTTACCATTATGAGACTGGCTGTATATGAAATCAAATGGGATGAGGATGTTCCAACCGGTGTTGCCATTAACGAGGCTGTTGAATTGGCGAAGAAGTATAGCAGCGATGACGGTCCGTCTTTCGTAAATGGTATTTTAGCAAAGGTTGTAAAGTAGGGCGAATTTATGCGTAATGTATATTCAGTAAAACAGGTGAATGCATATATTAAAAATATGTTTACACAGGATTTCATGCTGAATCGTATTTATATCAAGGGCGAGGTTTCCAACTGTAAATATCACACATCGGGACACATTTATTTTTCTTTGAAGGATGAGTCTGGTTCTATTGCGTGTATTATGTTTGCAGGACAACGAAGCGGGTTGGCATTTAAAATGCAGGATGGCCAGCAGGTGATTGTACTTGGAAGCGTTACTACGTATGAGCGTGATGGCAAATATCAGCTCTATGCCAAAGAGATTATTTTGGACGGTGCGGGACTCCTTTATGAGAAATTTGAAGCCTTGAAGCGCGAACTTGGTGAGATGGGAATGTTTGCACCGGAGTACAAGCAGCCGATTCCGAAGTTTGCAAAGAAGATTGGTATTGTAACTGCGCCGACAGGAGCAGCTATTCGTGATATTATGAACATTTCAGCCCGAAGGAATCCTTATGTGCAGCTACTTTTATATCCGGCTTTGGTGCAGGGCGATGGTGCAGCTGCCAGCATTGTCAAGGGAATTGAAATGTTGGATAAGCATGGCGTGGATGTGATTATAGTTGGACGTGGAGGTGGATCCATTGAAGACCTATGGGCGTTCAATGAGGAACCTGTTGCGAGAGCCATTTTCAATTGTAGAACACCGATTATTTCAGCGGTGGGGCATGAAACAGATACGACCATTGCGGATTATGTGGCAGATATGCGTGCGCCAACACCATCAGCGGCGGCAGAATTGGCAGTGTTTGAGTATCAGGCGTTGGAAAATTATTTGGAAGAGCTGCATTTGAAACTGAAGAAAGCACTTTACCAGAAATTACAGATTGAACGTATGAAGCTGGAACGCTATCGTTTGAAGATGAATTATCTGCATCCGAAAATGAAATTGCGGGAGAAACAGCAAAGAAGCGTGGAAATTGAGCAGAAGCTTCGTAATATAATGGAAAAGAAGTTAAATCTTGCAAAGCAAAGGCTTGCAATTCAGATTGAACGAATGAAGGGTGCATCACCACTTGCAAAGTTAAATCAAGGATTTTCGTATGTGTCATCTGAAAATGGCAATGTGGTAAAAAGTATTGAACAGGTTCAGTTAGAAGACAAACTGACAATCTATATGACAGATGGTATCGTGAAGGCAAAAGTCGAAGATACTATAAAGGAGGATTACAGTGACAGAGCAATCATTGGAAACAGTATTTGAACAATTAGATGAGATTGTAGGAAAATTAGAAGGGGAAAATGTGTCCTTAGAAGAATCATTCCAGTTATATCATAAAGGGGTAGATTTATTAAAGGTCTGCAATGAGAAGATTGACACAATCGAGAAGAAAATGTTGATTTTAGATGAAAATGGAGAGCAACATGAATTTTAAAGAAGAGCAAAGCAAAAAGGTAGAAGTAATTGAGACCATTTTGAAAAAATATCTTCCAGAGCAGGAAGGATACCAAAAGGTAATCATGGAGGCTATGGAATACAGCGTTATGGCGGGCGGAAAGAGACTTCGCCCGATGCTTATGCAAGAGACGTTTCGTTTGTTTGGCGGTAAAGGTGATATTATTGAGCCTTTTATGGCGGCAATTGAAATGATTCATACATATTCCCTGGTGCATGACGACCTTCCGGCGATGGATAATGATGACTATCGTCGAGGCAGAAAGACCACGCATGTGGTATACGGAGAAGGCATGGGAATACTCGCCGGAGATGCACTTTTAAACTATGCATTTGAAACGGCAGCAAAAGCATTTTCCATGTATCCGACAAAAGCGTTGAAGATTGGAAAGGCACTTCAAGTACTTGCCGGTAAAGCCGGAATTTATGGCATGATTGGCGGACAGGTTGTGGATGTGGAGAGTGCAGGGAATGCGATTTCCAAAGAAGTGTTAGATTTTATTTATGAATTAAAGACAAGTGCTTTGATTGAAAGCTCCATGATGATAGGAGCAATCCTTGCGGGAGCTGATGATAAGGCAATCAAAGACATAGAGACCATCGCGAAAAATGTGGGGATTGCATTTCAGATTCAGGATGATATTCTGGATGTTACCAGCACGGCAGAGGTGCTCGGAAAACCAATTTTAAGCGATGAGAAAAATGAAAAAACAACGTATGTGACATTAGTTGGACTTGAAAAAGCGAAGGAATATGTAGAGAAGATTTCATTGGAAGCAATCGAATTATTGCATCGTTTTGAAACAAATGACTTGTTCTTGGAGGAGCTTTTAAAGTCACTGATTCACAGAGAAAAATAAAAGGGGTGCTCTTATGATATTGGAGCGAATTCAGAAAGCGAATGACATAAAGAAACTAAATTGGGCTGAGTTGGACGTGTTAGCGGCAGAAATTCGCCAGTTTTTAGTGGAAAATATTAGCAAAACAGGCGGGCATCTTGCATCTAATCTGGGGGTCGTAGAGCTTACCATGGCCATGCATTTGGCTTTTTCACTTCCAAAGGATAAGATGATTTGGGATGTGGGACACCAGTCCTATACACATAAGATTTTGACCGGACGTAAGGATGGTTTTAAACACTTAAGACAGTTTGGAGGCATGAGTGGATTTCCAAAGAGAAAAGAAAGTAACTGCGATGCCTTTGATACAGGGCACAGCTCTACCTCTATTTCGGCTGGTTTAGGATATGTGGAGGCGCGAGAGATTTTGGGAGAAGATTATCGCGTGGTATCTGTCATTGGAGATGGCTCTCTGACAGGTGGTATGGCGTATGAAGCGCTGAATAATGCGTCTCATTTGAAGAGTAATTATATCATTGTGTTAAATGATAATAATATGTCCATTTCAGAAAACGTGGGCGGAATGCATATGTATCTGGATGGGCTTCGTACCGCTGACTTTTATAATAACATGAAAAAAGGTGTTACGAGTGCTTTGAATAAGATACCGGGTGTTGGCTCGCGTCTTGTAAATAATATTCGCAAGACAAAGAACAGTATTAAACAGCTTTTCGTGCCTGGAATGTTATTTGAGGATATGGGAATTACCTATCTTGGTCCTGTAGATGGACATGATGTGAAGAAATTATATCGTACTTTTAAAGAAGCACAGAAGATGGACAATGCGGTGTTGGTGCATGTATTGACTGAAAAGGGAAAGGGCTATGCACCTGCAGAGTTGAATCCATCCAAATTCCATGGTATTTCGCCGTTTGATTTAGAAACAGGAAATGTTTTGGACAAGAAGACAAAAGACACCTATACAGATGTATTTTCTGAAATTATGTGTGATTTGGGTGAGAAGGATCCAAAGCTTGTGGCAATTACTGCAGCCATGAAGGACGGAACCGGATTATCAAAATTTCAGGAGAAATTTCCGGAAAGATTTTTTGATGTTGGGATTGCAGAGCAGCATGCAGTGACATTTGCGGCAGGACTTGCAGCCGCAGGCTTAAAACCAGTGGTTGCTGTATATTCTGCATTTTTACAGCGAGGATATGACCAGATTGTACATGATGTATGTATGCAGAAGTTACCGGTTATCTTTGCGATTGATAGAGCAGGGCTTGTTGGAAGTGATGGCGAAACTCATCAGGGAGCTTACGACATCGCATACTTAAATCACATTCCGAACATGACCATTTTGGCACCGAAGAATCGATTGGAATTTGCCAAAATGATGGAATGGGCAGTGGGACATGACGGTCCGGTTGCCATTCGCTATCCGAGAGGCAATGTTTATGAAGGTTTAGAGGAGCATAGACAGCCGATTGCGTGCGGAAGAAGCGAAGTGATTTACAAGGAGTCTGACATTGCAATTCTATCTGTTGGCCATATGATGGAGGTTGCAGAGGTTGTATGGGAGACCCTAAAAGAAAAAGGTTATAACTGTAGCTTAATTAATAGCCGTTTTGTGAAGCCGATGGATACGGATATTTTGCATGAGTTGGCACAGGAGCATAAGTTGTTTGTTACAATTGAAGATGCAGCTGTTTCCGGTGGTTATGGCGCAGGTGTTGTGAAATATTTGGCAGAGCAGAAATTGGATGTAGATGTGATTGTAAATGGTATTCCGGATGCCTACATTGAGCATGGGAATATTGGACTACTTCGTAAGACAATTCATTTGGATGCAGATTCTATTGTCAATAAAGTGGAATTTGCGTATGCAACAATGAGAAAATAGGAGAACACATGAAGGAACGTTTAGACGTATTATTAGTGAAAAGAAATCTGGCAGAATCCAGAGAAAAAGCAAAGGCAATTATCATGTCAGGAAATGTATTTGTGGAAGGACAGAGGGAAGATAAAGCAGGAAGTACATTTTCGGAGGAAGTGCATATTGAGGTGAAAGGAAGCAAGCTTCCATATGTCAGCCGTGGGGGATTGAAACTGGAAAAGGCAATTGCAAACTTTGATGTAGCATTGCAGGATAAGGTTTGTACTGATGTAGGTTCTTCTACCGGCGGTTTTACGGACTGCATGCTGCAAAATGGTGCAAGAAAGGTCTTTGCC
>JAZOMR010000118.1:0-3572 GCA_045654105.1 Faecalimonas sp.
GAATTGTCAATTGTGGCTTCTGAATTTATCGGAGATAAGATGGAAGTTACTCCGCCTAAGATTATTGAACAAGGTGAAATCGGAAGTAAAAATGGTCCAAGTATTACAAAGAATGCAATGGTAGGCTTTTTGGCTGGAGCATTCTTGGTATGTGTAATCATTGTCGTACTTGAACTTTTAAATGATACAATTCAGAAGGAAGACGATATTGAAAGATATTTAGGCATTCCTACATTGGCAGTGATTCCTGAAAAGACAAATGCTCAAAAAAAGGGAAAATCAGTTGATGGAACTAAAAAAATTAATTTAAAAGGAAAGGCGAAGTAGGACATGGCATATAAAAATATTACATTAACAGACAGTAATCCTGGAAACTATTTTTACGAAGAGGCCATGAAAACCTTGCGTACAAATGTACAATTTTCAGGAAAGAATAATAAGGTTATTTTGTTGACGAGTGGGCATGGAAATGAAGGAAAGAGTGATATTAGCTTTAACTTGGCTGTTGAGCTGGGAAAAGCTGGTAAGAAAGTTCTTTTAATTGATGCCGATATTCGTAAATCCGTTTACAAAGAACGTTACAACATTCAAGAGGAAACAAAAGGTCTTTCACAATACCTCAGCGGGCAAGTTGAGCAGATTGATGAAGTAGTTTGTAAGACCAATTATGAAAATGTATATATGATTTTGGCAGGACCATATGCTCCAAATCCTACAGAAATGTTAGGGGATGAATTGTTTGGTCAATTGCTTAAAGCGGCAAAACAAGTATTCCAGTATGTGATTATTGATACACCACCGCTTGGTATTGTTGTTGATGCGGCAGTTATCGGCCAGTATTGTGATGGTGCAATCATGGTGGTTGAAAAGGATGCAACAAGCTACCGTCTGTGCCAGAAGGTAAAGGCTCAATTAGAAAAGAGTGGTTGCAAGATTCTTGGAGCAGTACTGAACAAGGCGGCTACAAAGGGTGTTAGCTATTACGGCAAAAAATATGCCGGCAAATATGGTAAATATAGCACATATGGAAGCGGTTACCTAAAGTCAAGCGAGAAATAATAAATGATGAATAGAATGAAAAAAAAGATTTTTATCATCGCAGGTTTTGTTGTTTTGATTCTGGGTGTTCTTATTTTCCTATATCTTCGAGATAAGGATGACACCTATTCCACAGATTATAATGATAGTGGACGTGAGGATGTTATCCCCTATGGTGGAAAAGAATATCAATACAATGAACATCTAAGTAATTACTTGTTTATGGGAATTGATACAAGAGAACAAGAAGAGGACAATCAAGTCCGCGGCGAAAATGGGCGTGCAGATGCAATCTATCTGTTGTCCTACGACAGAGTGAAAAAGACTGCAAAAGCATTTGCCATTCCACGTGATACAATGACCAGCGTTCACGCTTATTCCATGGATGGCACAGATTTGGGACTTGTTGAAGACCACATCAATATGCAATATGTATATGGTGATGGGAAAGAGGAAAGTTGCCGATTAATGAAAGAGGCCGTTTCCAATCTCATGTACGGCATTCCAATTCAAGGTTATCTTGCACTGAATATGGATGGTATTCCGGTGGCGGTTGGTGCGCTAAAGAGTGTGGAAGTAGTTGTGCCGAATAGTTCTTTAGAATCGGTGGATTCTAAATACAAAAAAGGCGCAAAGGTTGCGATTGCGGAAGAAAATGCGGAACTGTTTGTGAGATATCGAGATACTAATATTGCACAGAGTGCAATGATGCGAATGGAACGCCAGAAAGCATTTATGGAAGCGTTCATGGAAACAGCAAGGACAAAGGCATCGAATGATACAGCATTGGTCTTAAATATGTATGATAGTTTGAAACCACATATGGTTACTAGCATGGGAACTGATCTTTTCGCGCAATTACTTGATGCAAGCTACGAATCTGATGATAAAATTCAAGATATTCCGGGAGAAAAGGTTGACGGAAATGAATTTGACGAGTATCATATAAATGAGGATCAATTATATGAACTCGTACTTCAACATTTTTATAAAGAAGTGCAGGGTGATTAGTCGTGAAAAAGAAGATTGTGCTTGCAATAGGCATTCTCATAATTCTTGCAGGAATTGTTCTAGGATGTATAGGATTATACAAACATATGTCTGAAAAGCATGCGGGAAAAGTTTATGAAGATATTAAGGTTGAACATGATGTTAAGCCGCTTATGGATCTTTCGCAACTGGAGATAGAAAAGATAGAGAACCCTATAGATTTTGCAAGTCTTACAGCACAGTATCCGGATATCTATGCATGGATTACCATCCCGGGTACAAGGATTGATTATCCGATTGTGCAGCATCCGAGTGATAATGGTTATTATCTGAATCATACCGTAGATGGGCGTAAGCGTATAGAGGGATCAATCTATACAGAAAACTATAACAGTAAAGATTTTTCAGACCCGAATACTTTGATATATGGACACAACATGAAAAATGGTTCCATGTTTAAGGGCTTACATAAGTATAAAGACAGAAAATTCATGGAAGAACATGATGAAATTCTTATTTATCAGGATGGCAGAGTGTTGAAATACAAGATTTTTGCAGCCTATGTTTACGACAGCAGACACTTGATGTTGAGTTTTGACTTCCAAGATAAGAATGTTTTTGATTATTATCTCAATTCTATTTTGACAAAAAAGGATATGAGTAGTAATATAGATACAACGGTAGAAGTTGCGGCAGAGGATAAGATTATTACATTATCCACATGTAATAATAATGATGCGCAGAGATATCTAGTACAGGCAGTACTATTATCTATACAAGAATAAGAAAGGAAAGAGGTTGACATGAAAAAGAGAGTTTTAGCAGGAATTATGATGGCAGCTATGATGGTAGCTTCAGTGATGAGCGTTTCAGCAGCAGGAAGCAAAACAGAAGAAGTGGATGCAAGCAAGAATGAAGCTGGTTACACAGTTGAAGCGAAAGCAGACACATTCGACTACTTGGAAGATATTACAAATGAACTTCCGGCTGATGTAACGCCAGAGAAAAAGGCAGAACTACAAGCATCGGCAAAAGAAGCACAAGCTGCAATTGTTGAGTTGAATGCTGGTAAGATTCCAGAATCAGTGGTTGCTGATATCAAAGATATCAAGACAAAATTAGCTGATAAAAAGTTGGTTTGTCCTGTATTTGAATTGGAACCAACTGGAGACCATCCAAATTGTAAAAATGGTCATACACTTAAACTGGACGTACCAGCTCTTAAAAACTGCGATCCTAAGTCAGTTGTAGTTCTTCACTACAGCGTAACTAGAGGTTACTGGGAAGTAGTAGAAAATGTTGATATCAAAGATACAACACTTACAGGTACATTCAAAGACTTATCTCCAGTTGCTATCTATGCAAAAGTGACAACTGGTGGTGCAGCAGGTACATCTCCATCAACAGTTGGTACATCTTCAACATGGATGCTTTTGGCAGCAGTAGCAGTAGTTGCACTTGGTGCAGGTGTTGTTGCAACTCAAAAGAAAAGCCGTTAATAATTCATTGATTATTAATAAATAAAGAAAACCTTGTCGTATCGC
>JAZOMR010000119.1:0-2077 GCA_045654105.1 Faecalimonas sp.
AGGGTGCAAAAATTCCTTTCACCCTCAAAAAGCTCCGAAAAGTATCTTTTTCAAATATAGCATAAATGACGGGAAAAAGCAATCCACCGTTTTCTGGCAATCTGCGTATCTATAAGACTCCATCAGATACTCGATCTTATCCTGCATTGTTCTTATGATCTGGCGGAGGTCTCCGTTGATGTCTTTCATTACAGCACGCAACCGCTTAAATGTGTCGGTCTGCTTTTTCATGTGTCATCATCTCTGTTATCGTTCATATTATCAAGCCGTTATGCACGGCAGTATAATAATATACTGCGAACAGAGATGAATACAAGTTTACTGGACAACATTGTCAAAAACTCTTTTCCTCCCGGAAATGATTTTTTGAACTTTCCATCAAAAAGTAACCTACACAGTCATTCTTTTTTTATAACTAGCAAACAGCTTTTTTGTTAAAAACTTTGAAGTTCAGAAAATTGCACTTTGTTCCCAAGCATGTTCCATTGCTCATTTGCAAAAAAGCGTTGTTTATATTCGGTCATTAAAGCTATTTCTTCAGCGTTGGGGAAACGACTCTGAGAATCTGACGAAACTATCTCTTCAGATAGTCGTCTCTTAAATTCTTCAAATGGCATATCGCAAAAATCGGAAATACTTGTAACCCTTTGGTGGACAGATTGTATACCATGGCGCTTCATTTTGGAAATTTCTACTGTTAGCAATTGGTCAATTGCAGAAAAATTTGCATTCCATAGTAAAGATGTGTGATAGAGATAATACTTTCCATAACTATATCCAGCTGCACCACAAACCTTTTGACCATTTATTAAAATATCGTTACGAGAGTTGAAGCTTGCTGGAATTCCCAAATTACATAGCGCATTTGTCAATTTTTGTGTTTCTAAGGCTAGTTGTTTAGATATATCGGATGAATTTATGATTAAATGGGAGAAAAGAAATGTCCCTTTGTCTGTGTATATTGTTCCACCACCAGAAAAACGGCGACGGATAGCAATATTACGCAATGTGGCTTCATTAAGGTTTATTTCCTGTTCTGCTATTTGATTGCGTCCTAACATTAATGTTGGAGGAGTTGTCCAGAAAAAATAAAATTCATCTTGTGGAGAAGTGACTGCAATAGCATATTCTAAAGCAAAAAAATCAGCAGCATCAGAAAAATTAGACACATCAAGTAGAATCACTTTTTGCCTCCAGATTCCAACATTTCAGCTGCATGATAAGAACTGCGTACCATAGGGCCGCTCATAACATGAGAAAAACCCACATTATATGCAATCTTTTCATAAGATGCAAACTGTTCTGGTGTTATATATTCAACTACTGGCAGATGCTGAGGTGTTGGACGTAAATATTGTCCAATTGTTATTCCTTCGCAATGAACGACAGATTCACGCAGCAACTCAGCAACTTCATCTGCAGTTTCGCCTAAGCCAACCATAATGCCTGTTTTTGTAATAGAATTTGGGTTGAGTTTTTTGGCCATTGCCAAAATATCCATGCTTCTTTGGTAATCAGCTCCAGGGCGAACTTCAGGATATAATCGTGGCACAGTTTCAAGATTATGAGCTAAAATATCAGGATTTGAGTCCATGATAATCTTTAGGGCATCCATGTTTCCTTGTAAATCTGGAATAAGCAATTCTACAGAAACTCCAGGAGCATTTTTTTTGATTTCATTTACCACATTTGCAAAATGAGTTGCACCGCCATCAGGAAGGTCATCTCTAGTAACAGAAGTGATAACTACATGTTTTAGATTTAATGTGATTGCAGCCTGTAGTACATTTTTTACTTCATCTGTATCTGGCGGTACAATTGTTCCATGTTGAACATTGCAAAAACGACAACGTCTAGTACAATTTTTACCAAGAATTAAGAATGTAGCAGTGCGGTTTCGAAAACATTCACCCCGATTAGGACAATTTGCTTCTACACAAACAGTATTAAGAGACAGATTGCTCATCAGACTTTCCATTTTTTCAATATCATGACGACTGCATGATGAGCGAATCCACGATGGTTTATTTATATCCATAAAAATAAATCATTCCAATTTTTATATTATTCTTTCATC
>JAZOMR010000120.1:0-4189 GCA_045654105.1 Faecalimonas sp.
AATTCATCATCCGACAGCTTCTGCATGTCCGCTTCCATCGCTTCAATGCGGTCTGCAATCGGATAAATTCTCTTTAATTCGTTTTCACTATGTGTGCCAAATATTTTTTCGAATAACTTCATTCTTTGCTCCTTATTTTTATTAGTTTCCAAAATTTACTGTAAACTTTATTGTAACACTTTCTACTTTTATATTCAAGTTTGTTTGCCATAGTTTAGAGGGTTTTTATAAATTCGTATGGGATTTTTCCACCGAACAAGTCTAATGCACTCCCGATTGTAAAATCTAGCTTGCCTTCACTGACCTTTTCGAACTCTTTTAAGTCTTCCATACTGCCAATTCCGCCTGCATAGGTAATTGGAATTCTGTTCCAGTCCGCAAGAATTTTCACTAAATCTAATTCCACACCGGAAGACTTCCCTTCCACATCTACACCGTGAACTAAAAACTCATCGCAGTACTCTGCAAGTGTTGTCAGAAGATGCGTGTCCACCACCACGTTGGTAAACGTCTGCCATCTGTCCGTTACCACATAGTACCTTCCATCCTTCTTGCGGCAGCTAAGGTCAAGGACTACATGTTCTTTTCCAACAGTTTCTACTAGTTTCTTAAGATTCTCCCAATGAATTTCTCCATCTTTAAACACATAGGATGTCACAATCACATGGCTTGCTCCGGCGTCTATATACTCTGCTGCATTTTCCGCAGTAATTCCGCCACCAATCTGAAGACCATTCGGATATGTACGCAGCGCCAACATCGCCTGTTCCTTCGTAGCATCATAATACTCTGACGTCTTGGAGTTGAGCAGAATAATATGACCACCAACAAGTCCGTCTTTTTTATAGGTTTCTGCATAAAAGTCCGCATTGTAATCTGATGCAAAATTCGTAATTGCCCGATTACCCTCGTCCTTTAAGGAACCGCCTACTATTTGTTTTACCTTTCCGTTATGTATATCAATACATGGTCTGAATTTCATTGTTTTCTCCATTTGTTCAAAAATATGTATTAGTATAACACTTTTCTCTTTATAAATAAAGACTTGGGTTACACAAAAAAGGAACGTCTTTTTTCAGAACGTTCCTTTACTGTTTAACGATTCATATTATTATCTGTGTTTGTATTATTGTTGTTATTGTTATTATCGTTTCCTGTCATATCATCTGTGATATTTTCCACACCATTTCCGATATCGTCGATAACATTTCCTGTTGCATCACCAACATCATCAATCACGCCACCGTTATCATTGTTTTTTTTATCTGTACCGTCTGTAACATCATTGTTTTTGTCGTCTGTTGTGTTGTTAGTACCATTATTTCCTGTACCGTCATTATTTCTGTTGCCACATGCAGTTACTCCTAACATGACACATACACATAACATTGCTATTATTGCTTTTTTGAAGTTTTTCATAATTGTCTCCCTTTCATGTACTTGTATAATTTTATAAGAATTGCTTCTTGATAATAATATTTACTTTTCTCACAAATATATGCAAATCATGAATTGGGAGATTTTTACTTTTAAAATTCAATCACATCCTGCATTCCATACATACCAGGACCTTTTCCTTTTAAAAACTTAGCAGCTTCTACTGCACCTTTTGCAAACACAGCCTTAGAATATGCAGTATGTTTAAATTCAATCACTTCATCCTCGCCTGCATAAATCACTTCATGCTCACCGACAATTGTTCCGCCACGAACTGCTGAGATACCAATTTCTTTCTTGTCGCGTTTCTTGCGTTCCTGACTTCTGTCATATGTATAATCGTATTCGTTATTAAGCACTTCGTTAATGGAATCCGCCAAAGCAAGTGCTGTTCCACTTGGAGCATCTACTTTCTGATTGTGATGTTTCTCTACGATTTCAATATCGTACCCTGCAGGCGCTAAAATCTTTGTAGCATCCTGAAGGAGTTTTAACAACATATTAATGCCAAGTGACATGTTTGCAGACTTCAGTACCGCTACTTTCTCACTGGAATCTTTTACCTTAACAAGTTGCTCTTCTGATAATCCAGTAGTACAAAGAACCACCGGAACCGCCTTACTTACACAGTAATCTAACAGTCCATCTACTGCTGCCGCATTTGAAAAATCAATCACAACATCCGCTTCTACATCGCATTCAGCGATATCAGAAAACACAGGATATTCATTCTGAATTCCCTGATATTTATCTACACCTGCAACAATCTCTGCATTTGCATCTTCTTTTACAATTTTTGTAATAACCTGGCCCATCTTTCCGTTGCAGCCATGCATTATAATCTTAACCATTTTTACAAATCTCCCTTGACATTTTATACAAGAATAACACTTTATGAATCAAAAAGCAAATAAAAAGAACCTCAACACAGAGGTTCTTACATAACTTATTTAATTACTCCAAAATTTTTCATAACTTCTGCAAGCTTTGCAGCATTCGCCTCTGTCATCTCAGTAAGCGGCATGCGGAGTGGTCCTACTTCCATTCCCATCAGGTTCATAGCCTTCTTAACCGGAATCGGATTCACCTCACTGAACAACGCGTCAATCAGTGGAATAGCCTTTAACTGAAGTGCTGCACTTCCCTTTACATCCCCTGCAAAATATTTTGCACAGATATCATGTGTTTCCTTTGGTGCTACGTTGGCAAGCACAGAGATAACACCGATACCACCAAGTGACATAAGCGGTACAATCTGGTCGTCATTTCCTGAATATAAGTCAATATTTCCATCTGTAAGATTCATAATCTTTGCTACTTGAGAAATATTTCCAGATGCTTCCTTAACACCTACAATGTTATCCACATTTTTCACCAATGATGCAACTGTTTCAGGCGCAATATTCACGCCTGTTCTGCTTGCAACACTGTACATAATAATCGGTGTCTTTACTTCCTTTGCAATAGCAGTATAATGCTGTGCAAGCCCTTGCTGTGTACATTTGTTGTAGTATGGAGTTACAATCAAAAGACCATCCGCACCTGCTGCTTCTGCCTCTTTTGACAACTCAATCGCTGTCTTTGTACAGTTTGAACCTGTACCCGCAACAACCGGAATACGTCCTCTGGTGAATTCAACTGCTTTCTTGATGCAGTCAACATGTTCAGCTTCTGTCATCGTCGCTGATTCACCGGTTGTTCCACAGATTACGATACTATCTGTTCCATTATTGCAATGAAAATCGATGAGTTCCTCTAATTTATTATAATTGATACTTCCATCAGCATGAAATGGTGTCACAATTGCCACGCCTGATCCTGTAAAAATAGCCATAATCTACCTCCTTGATTACCCATAAAAACCATTCTCTTACAGAATTTTAGCACCATTCCCCTGTTCTGTCAATCTATGACACACTCAAGTTTACTAACAGAAACTTCATACGCGATTCTTTTTTCTGTCTCCGTCTCTGTTAATTTTTTTACATATTCACGACTTTGAATTCTTCCAAGTACTTGCACATGTTCACCCACTTCAAAGCTAGATGCAAATCTGGCATTACGCCCCCAACAAATGCAAGGTATATAATCCGATTTTCCATATGGGCGATTGACTGCCAACAATAAATCGGCAATTTCTCTGCCAAGTGGTGTTTTTCGATAAATCGGACGTTTACATATATAACCATCTAACAGAATGGTGTTCGTTTTTGCACCATCTACTTCCTCTTCCACAAACGAAACCTCGCGCACAAAAACTGATAAAATCAATCGATTCTTATGTTCCTCGTGCTGATTATACGAGCGAAATTGTCCCGTCACCTCTATATATTCTCCTATGTAGTTTTGGTGAACGTCAATGAGACGCTCTGAAATCATCAGTGGAATGCGGTCGTCGGAATTACTCAGGCGCTTCACAAGCACATCTACCATGTAAAATCCTTCCCCAAACACTTCATGGCTAAAGGAAAACTCCGAAGCCACCTCTCCAATAATAGTTACTTGATTGTTTTCGATAATCTTATCTGACATGAATTTAAAATCTCCCTTCCTCTGTCTTGTACTTTTCATTCAATAAACAGTGTATGAAGGGAGATTCTCATTTAGAACAATATGTATAAAAAACTTTTCGACAAATTTTGCGGGGCGAACTGTCTCCGGCACGCCCCGCAATCATAATCTTAAAACTCAGGTTCAATCAAACCGTAAGCTCCATCTTTTCTCTTGTATACTACATTTACTTCATCTGTCT
>JAZOMR010000121.1:0-13475 GCA_045654105.1 Faecalimonas sp.
CATTTATCTGCTCTCTTAGTTTAGATGTCTATGTGAAGCAATTGCTGATTGAGAAACTGATTGATGCGACTTCTACTCCTGCCGAAGAAACAAAAAATTGTGATAAAGATAAGGATAAGAAAAAGAAAGAATAAGAGACATAAAAAAGTGTCTTTGACACTTCAACTCCCCTGCCCCTCATTCTTGAGGGGTTGGGGTTTTCTTTTTCCTTGTTTTCCTTCATAATAGTAGTATGAATATCTTACAAAAAATTTTTATTCACCATTATGAAGAAATGATTTATCTTCAACATCCTCGTGACTCGGTCATCGAGAATGTAGAAAAAATGATTCACTGTGGCGACCCTTCTTACGGGGGTGCCATGTATATTTGTCCTGACTGTGGTGAATTTAAATTTAATGTCTTTCGTTGTCATTCTCGTTTCTGTCCTACCTGTGGCAACATGTATGCTATTGACAGAACCACTGCAATGTCTTTTAAAGTGATAGATGTTCAACATCGACATTGTGTTTTCACCATTGATGACTCTTTGCGGCCTTTTTTCTTGAAAGACCGTTCTCTGCTTAACTGCCTTTTTTCATCAGTAAACAGCGTAGTTTCTCGTATGTTTTACAAGGAAAACAAATCCGAGTCTTTTACTCCTGGTTTCATTTGTGTCCTTCATACTTTTGGAAGAGATTTGAAATGGAATCCTCATATTCATTGTCTCATTACTGAAGGTGGAGTCGGCAACAGCCTTTTATGGCGACATATCAAACATTTCAACTACCACTTTTTACGTGATGCATTTCAAACTGCTCTTCTCAATGAACTTCACAAAAAGATTGGTCCGTCCTTCAAAAGAACAAAAGCAGCCATCTACAGGAATCACAAAAATGGTTTTTACGTTCGTGCTATGCCTAACAAATGCAATCCTTCTCAGGTAATCAAATATATTGGTCGCTACTTGGGCAGACCTGTGATTGCTACTTCACGCATTGACTCATATGATGGCGATTTCGTGACTTTTCATTACAATCGCCATGAAGACGAAAAACTTATCACCGAAACAATTCCTGTTCTTGATTTTATGGCTCGTCTAACACAACATATCCCAGAAAAACATTTTAAAATGATTCGCTATTATGGCATTTATGCACGACATCGCAAATCAGACAAATATCTTCGCAAGGCAATTTCAAAGGAAAAGCATGCTTTTTTACTGTCCTACAATCAATGGCGTAATGCTATTCTTCACTACTTTGGATATGACCCTTTAAAATGCCCTAATTGTGGAACAAATATGATTTTTCTTGAACTATATTTCAAACACAAACCTGTTTCTTTGCAAGAATTATATGAAAAGGCTATGCGAAAGCATCGGTGCCGTTCTCCTGCCTTACATTCTGCTCTTCCACAACTTCGTTACTCATGATAAAATCTAATTATCATAAGAACGGAGGTGCACCCATGAAACGTGTCACAGAAGCAGAACTTGCAAAGGAACTAAGAGAAAAATACATTAAAAATCCACCTGAAGGTATGACTTCTGAAGAAGTCCGCACCATGAGCGATGATGACCTTTTGGATATGGATTACTTCTTACATGAATTCGATGATGAGTTTGATGATGAGATTGGTGCTGAAGGTTTTTATATCTTCTAATCATCATCTAGTTTCTTGTGCCCATCTTTTTTGATGGGCTAATTTTTTGTTTTTTTCTAAAGTAAGCAATTTCCTATAAAGTTAAAAAGTGCGCCTCAATAAGAGACGCACCGAAAAAATGTTGTCCCTTATTGTTGCGACACAATCTCTTCCCATCACGGCATGAGTAAAAAGGGAAACACTTTTTACCAAAGTAATTTTCCCATGACAGAAAGTTTTTATTCAGATTGTGTCGCAAGCAAATTATAGCACATACCTTTATTCTACTGCAATAATAAGCACAAATAAAAGGCAACTTACTTTTTATCATTTTGTGGCTTTCAGATACCCACCTAGGTCTCGCAAGATACGCATTTTGTATTACAATGCTCTCTTGTTAGGGAAAAGCCCCTAAAACCCCTGATATAATAAAAGTCATATGAAAATCGGCTTGTTTTTCTATTACTTTGGCCTTTTTTATATGACTTTGCTTAAAAGTAATATGAATTTTTCAGAAAAGACATTTTCTCATCTTACTTTAAAGAAATGCAAATCTACGTTGTTTAACTGTACTGTTTTAGTTGAGTTATGATATTCTCATATATTTATTTTTTCGAAGTTCAAATGCCGGACGTCCACCTTCAAGAATATCACAAATTTGAGTTTGTATCCCATCTCTATTTAAAATACCAGGAACCAAGTTGCCCGTTTTATCTCTTATGGCTATATCATTCTCAATAGCACCACTCCTATACTCGAACCGTTTTGATGCATTTTCTGTGTCTTTCCCATCCTGATTTGCTATAATAACCTCCTCAGCATCTGCCCCCAGAACAACATTCGCGTTGTGTGTAACTACTATAATCTGTCGTTCTTTCTTCTTTAATTTTATATATTGAACCAAATCATCATATATAGACCGATTATCCAAATCATCTTCGGGTTGATCGATTAAAATTGGGCACTTGCTATCTTCCAAACTAATCAAAAGTTCTAATAATACTAATGCTTTTTTTCCTGGTGACATTTCTTCAATAGTATCATTTCCACTTTTAACAATGTAATGGATGTTGTACCAATTACCAAAAATTTGCTGTAATGCGGATTGCAAAGTATATGCTGACTTAATCGTAAGTCCACCAAATTTTTGTGGTTCAGTCATTGCTGTCCACAAGCTGTTTAGAAACTTTTCATTATAATTTACCGAATCAATTTTACCCAAATCAAACCCATATTCACTGAAAAATGATGAGTAATTTCTGTTATCGAAAATATTTCCTAACCCATTCAAAAAATCCTTTTGCTTCCAAATTGCTTTTGCATCAAACGACAAAGAAGTATTTTTCTTTGTACCTGTAGCAATCACCACATTACAATATTTACTGTGGGATTCAAAATACTCTTTCTGAGAACCAATAATGCTTCTTTTTAAATAATTGATTTTTTCTACCAGTTTTTCTTTGTTTTCTTCGCGTTTCCTTGCCTCCTGCAATTTTTTCCGTTCCGCAGAAATACGTACAGACAATTTTTGTAATTGTTCATTCTGTTCGACCATTATCTTCAGTTTATCATATTCTGCTTTATTTTCTCTAATTTTTCTTTCAAGTTCTGTAAGCATTTTCTCCATATCGTGAACTAACAAATCGCAAGTTTTATTCCAATCTGGTTGAATTCTCTCGCTTAGACTATTAACAACATTTTCTAATTGCTCTCCCACATAAGAAAAGTTTTCTTGGAAAGAATGAAAAAATTTAATTCCATCATTGCAAACAAAAAACTTTGGCACAATTACAATTGGATTTTCTAATGTGCTTAATCTGTGTATTTCCTGTTTTCCTAGTTCACGCCTATTTTCACTAAGTCTAATCTCCTCTTCTAATTTAGCATATCGTTCAATATCTTCTTGTTTAATGTTTGTTCTATTTACCAATTCATCTCGTTCTGTTTCCAATTGTTCCAAAGTCTTAGCAAATGCTTCTGTAGTCCCTTCTCGTTTTATGTCCGCTTCAAGTTCTTGTAATCGACTAACATATTCACAATAATCACCAATATCCGCCTGTACATGTTTATGAATTCTCTTTACATCATCCTCCATCTCCGAAAATGCACGAGATATTTCTAATTCTTGTTGAAGAACATCTGCAATAATTTGATTTATTGCTGTGGTTTTTTCTGGGTTATCTATTGTTCTATTTAGAAACGTCTGGGGTATATAAACAATTTTCCTGCTGCCTGACGTCCCATCTTTCCATAACACTGTTGCTTTTTTAACAGAAAATTGCTTTCTGTTCTGTCCCAAAACCTTCTCCTGTTCTGCTGTATAAATTGAATCGATATTCATTGCCAACTGATGAAGCAAAAGAGACTTCCCTGTCGATTTTCCGCCAATAATACATGTTAAGTAATCGTTAAAAACAATTGGTTCCTCTTGAAAATTTATATCTTCAAACTGTATTGACTGAATAATTTGATGTGCATCCTTCTCATCTGGATAGCTGTGCTGAATTGCCACTCGTTCTTCAGGTTCATATAAAATTTGAAGGAGTCCATCAAAAGATGGTTCCGCCTTTATCCAACAATATCTGTCATTTGCAGGTGCAAACATTCGTTCATATTCATGTGCATCAGAACCCCAGATACATGGTTTTATTGAACCAAATTCTTTTATCCTTTCTTCTTCTTCATCCTTTGCTATTGCCCATGCTCTCGTTTTTGCGTTTGATGTCATATAACAATGACATTGCTGATACAAATTCTTCCTTGTAGTGTAATCACGTCCATCCCATGAAACTTCAGACAAATCTTCGTCAACCGGTATGGTAATAATATATTGACCGGAAAACATCAAATTTTTAGAAAGTATCTCTAAAACATCATCATCACTTACTGTGACATGCCTTAATCCAACCATCAAATCACTGCCATTATGTCCATTTTCTCTCTTTAACTTTCTCCCATATGATTCAATGTTTGCTCTTGTTAGTGTTAAATCTCCCTTTGCGTCTGGGTGAAAGTTAAGTCGATGCAAAAAATTCTCCTCTATATCTTGAATGGATACTAAATTTGAGAAAACAACATGATAATTTACTGATTTTGCATCTTCACCTACAAATGTATTTAGGCGCAATTCAATATTAGGGAACACATAAAGTTCCTCAACCTTTTGTCTGATTGTTTCGTCTGGAAATAACATGGTCATTTTTTCTGGATTATTAAGATAATTATTTACAATACGTTTATATCCTTCTATCATAAAATAATCAGTAATTCCTATTGCAACTATATTATTTTCTATAGCTCTTGTAAAAAGCGTCTGCACGTATGTATCAAATGCCTTTTCATTTTCTTGTTCATCCACTATTTCAAATGGATTAAAACCATAATTGTTGTTCAAAATAGAGTACGGTGTATGTATATGAAAATCCCACCTATGCCATGTTGATCCAAATTTATTGCTCATTTTTTACCTCCCTTTATTCGTTTCTTTATTTTTCTACGAAAAAAGGCAACAAAGCAGAAACTTCCACTTTATTGCCTTACATTGATTACCATTACACAGTATAACATATTTTTACTAATAATTCGACATTTTTTATTTATATACCTTCGATTTTAAAACACATTATTGTTTCTTTAAATAAGTTTCTTCGTTTACTTCTATTTCTTTCTATCCAAGACCTTATCCAGTTCAAGCAATACATTCGATGTATACCTTCTATTAGCCTTTGGAACAGAAAGCGCAGCAACATCCACTTTTGTGATTTTATTAGTTTTCTTAAACTTTCCAGCCATCGTTACCTTCTGTTTATGGTTTACTTCCTGCTTCCAATATGCTTCTTCAATGTTTTTGTTCATCCATATAAGCAGATATCCATTTCGACTACAAAAATCCACTACACTCCGATTGAAATTCTCATCATCGTGGGATGTATCACTGTTGTCCTTGTCAAACACATAAAGAACGGAACATATTATATCGTTATCAATTTTCTTTGAGTCTTTTATATACGAATTAATCTTATTTACAACACTACTCTTGTTATAGTTCCCTTTGCCATTCATAAAAACAAACTTCACGATTGTATTGCTTCTATCGTATTCGTATAGATGTTCTACCGTTTCTCGTAAATAAACACCGTCACTATTCTCTTTATCGGATTTCGTTTCAATTACAAATATAACTAGTCTTCTCATAATCTAATTCTCTTCAAATAATCCGATAAAATCAAATGCTTCAATGTTAAACGGTGAATCCTGAATCATGCCTTCCCTATAATATTTTGAAACAGAAGAGTTTCCATTCTTCTTCCAACTTGTAAGCGTCGATTCCTCTGACAGAAAATCAATAGAATAATTGCGTTTCTTCAAGACTTCCATCGGTGTTAAATTATGTGTAGTGAAACATAACTGTCCCTTCGCATACATTGAGAAATATTCTATGAGTTTACACAAGTATACATCATGCAAATTTGCATCTAGTTCATCAATAAAAACGATTTTACCGTTTGTTACATTACAAAACGCATTAAACAATTCAATTAATTTCTTGATACCGGTACTTTCAAATTCACTGTGCACTTTATAGTCACCATAATAAAAATATTTCTCGCAGAGCAAGATATCTTTATCTTCTTTGCTGTCTATCTCAATTGCTTGTAGATCTGGTTTGAATATTTTAATAAAACGCTCCAATTTCGATATGTTATCTTTGTAATCCCCGAATTCTTCTTTTCGAATCACATCCGTATCTTTTTTAATGCCAGCCTTTGAATAAACAAAATTAAAGAATTTTAGAAAATCAATCGCTTTTTGTTTCATGAGATAATCATAATGAATATCTGACTCATTCACAATCACATCCATTTCAACACTTAAAATCATTGGCTTCATTATCATCCAAAGATAATTAGCAATTCTTTCCTGATTTTGGAATTCCGGAAAATGTTTCCAAAGAATATTTACAACACTACGCTTTTCCAACAAATTCAGTACATACTTCTCAATCTTTCCATAAAGATCTGGATATGATGTATTTATCACCACACCATTTTTTATCTCAATTGCAACTTTTCCTTTGGTTCCATCAAAGAAATTACCTTTTGTAACCGTAATCTTTTCATATACAATTTTGAAATAACCTGCCGTGTCCTTTTCCACTTCGACTCTATGAGTGTACACATCACTTTTTGAACCATCATTCTCATTATAAAGCAAGAAACTCATTTCCATTGAAAACTGATTGTTCCTTTTGTTTACCATTTCATCAAGTAATTTTGTCGTACTACTATCAGAAAGAAAGTTCTCATTTATCACCAACTTCTTATAAATATCTACAGCATTAATTAAGCCCGACTTTCCTGAACCATTCGGACCATAAATAGATTTAATGTTAGAATCATTCAATTCAAATTCTTGCTTAAGAGTTTTATTATAAAAATTCAAAACTATTTCTTTATATATGTTTTTTATTCCATTCACTTTCATTTGTAGTAAATATACTGCCATAAAAACCTCCTCCTTTTGAGATTATTATAACAAAAACGGCGCCAAAGTAAACACTTTTTATAAAATTATATACATTTTTGTATATTTTTATTATGTTCTTGTCCAAAAACATGTCGGTTTTGTTTATTTTTTTTAAAAGTATATGCAAAAGAAGGGCTGAAAATTCAGCCCTTCTCCTAATTACTATCAACTTAATTCACATATTTCAGAATCAATTCCCAGATATCGGATTTCTCGAATCCAAGTCTCCATGCAGCAACACCCGCAAGGTCATGCTCCTTCATTAGCTTCAGTTTTGCTTCCAAAGCAGCCTCGTCTTCCAGCCATACCTTGCAAGTAGCATCCCCTTCTACCCACTCAGCATAGTTCTGACCGGTTGCTTTATCCACCTTCACCTTGGCTCCTGCATTCTCAATCGCAATATTAATCTTGCTCATTCCGTAAGCCACGCTGGTTACGTTATAAGGATACTCTGCCGCATCTGTCCCTACCTGTTCTTCCAGCTCTTCCTCGGTCTTTAGAACTTCCTTCCAAAGTCTTGTATAGAACGGAACGGCATTAATCAGCTTGTCAGCCGGAACTTCCTTCAATGCATCCTGGATTCCATTTCTCACGAAATTCAAAGATGCAACAGGACCGCTTTCCAAAGAACTCTTATGGTGTTCATCGTAACCCATTATAATCACATAATCTACGACTTTTCCTTGCTCTTCCAAATCATATTGGGTACTGTATTGACTTGGAACCGGATTGTCTACCGATAAAATAATCTCGTTCTGTCTACATTTCAAAGAAAGCTCGCGGAGGAACTGCAGATAATGTTCCCCGCATTCCTTTGAAATATTTTCAAAATCTACATTTATACCATCTAATTTGTACTCAAGAGCCTTTCCAATCAACTGATTGGTCAGATTTTCCCGGGTTGTTGTATGACTGAGAAGTTCATAGGTTTCATCTTTTGACCCAATTCCTCCGTCAAAGTCTTTTACAAGAGCCCACACTTCAATTCCCAACTGATGTGCATAATTTACATACTGAGAGCTTGCTAAACTTGTCAGATTTCCCTTCGTATCCTTCACCATAAACCAGGTTGGTGAAATCGTGGTTAATCCTTTCGTATCAGCAATCATTTCCAAAACATTGTTGTTGGCATCCCTGTTACTTACCACATGCCAAGCCATATTAATTGTATAGTCTTTTGAAATATTCGGATATACCTGCTCTTTAAAAGGTCTTGATATTGTACGCACTTCTGCCTTCTTTAAGCAATTAGCTTTGATAAATCCAACAAAGCCATCTTCTGTTCGCACTTCTCTCCAATTGCCCTTTTCGCTAATAACTGTAACTCGGTTTTTCTTAGCAACATTGGTTATAATCTCACTCTTGACGTTATTGTCAATTCGAAGCTGTGTGTTCTTCTTCACAGTTGCCTCAGTAGTTTCTCCCCAGCTGCTCACAATCATCACACGATTCGGGTTCTCGTATACCGAAAAATCAATGTTTGTGTACTCCTGTACAAATGCAAGCGCAATATAGGCAGTATTCCCTTCCATTTTCAGGATTGTATAATCTTTACTCTTTGTTTCTTTCCGAAGTGTATAATCCTTGCTTCCAACATTCACTCGAATGGTCTCTTCCGGCAATGTATAAAGCATAATGTTCTCATTCACATCCACGTAGAAACGGCTATTTAAATAATCACGAACCACAGAATATTCCACGTACGGATTGTCATCGATTATCGTTCCCTTGGCACCAACTATCTCGTTATCAATTATAATGGCAAGTTGATTCTCGTTTTTTATTCCATAATATTTATCGAGATCCACTCTCTCCTTAGACGGTCCAAACAATTTTATCAGTAATGCTCCACCAATTATGCCAACTATTAATATAATAAAGAGTATAATCTTATGCATCAGGTCACGTTGTCTGCGTCTTTTCAAATACGCACGTCTGCTATTTCTGCTATTTTGTGTTCTTGGTCTGACGATATGTTCCATATCACACCTCCTACTAGGATTCATTATACCAACATTTTTCGCACGAGTCATTAACAATTTCGACAATTTTTATAATAAATGCTAAATTAATCTAAGCCAGAGGGGTTCTGTAGTCGATTAACTTTCAAAAATGTCATAAAAGGTCAATTCTCGCACATGTCCTTTCTCATCCCACACATAATCTCTCATATAGGCGGAATCTTCCCTCACCATAAGAGCTGTTACAATCTGCATAGGACTAGCCGGATAGTTATTAAGTCTCATACTTATTCCCGAATTCTCATATTCCTCTAATTCCGTATAAAGCGCTTGAAAATTGTTTTCATTCATCATTATTTCCTCCTATAAGTATACCAGTAGCCGTGGCATAGATAACTTACATTCCTTAAAAGTTGCAAAGACAATTGTGATATATTAAAGTTACCGCCGCTGACAAGAAGATAGGATTCTTTAAAATCGTTTTTTGAATATTTGATTAGAATCAATCATTGAAATGTCCTTGATACATAAAAATAGAATCATTAGACCTACATTGAGAAATAATTTAAAACATTTAGATAATACGTCCCTCCTCACATAATAAACACAGCCACCTGACATACTATCTTCTTGTACTAAAATTATATGCACGAAAATATTCTGTTTGCAAGTTGTATTTTGTTGAAATATTTTCCACATTTTATCCCTTGTAAAATAAGGGTTTTTCGCGTTTTCCACAATGTATCAACAAGTTATCCACATAGTTATCCACATTCTCAACACGCCTATGTTGATATCTTTGCAAACTTTATAGAAAATTTCTTTACATATTTTTCGTTTTTGTTTATACTAATACAAATAAATAGATATAATATATAGGATAGGAAGTGATGAATATGAAGATTGAAAAACTGAATGACAATCAAATACGCTGTACTTTAACGCGTGCTGATTTGGCTGACCGCGAACTTAAGCTTAGCGAATTGGTCACAGGCACAGAAAAAGCAAAGTCACTTTTCCATGATATGATGCAACAAGCTTCAGCCGAATTCGGTTTCGAAGCAGAAGATATGCCACTTATGATTGAAGCAGTCCCAGCTTCTTCAGATTCCATCGTACTCATCATTACAAAAGTGGACGATCCGGAAGAACTGGACAATAAGTTTTCCAAATTTGGATCTACACACAATGTATTGGATAAATTAGAAGGTGCTGATGAATTCCTTGATTTGATTAATAAAGTAAAGGATGCTGTTTCAGACACGGTGAAACAGGTTGCCGAGAAGGAAGAAAAGCCAAGTCTTCCAAAGATACGATTATTTTCTTTCTCAACTCTGGATTGCGTTATTTTAGCAAGCCGTGTACTGGCAAATCTATATCAAGGTGCGAACACTTTATATAAGGATACGCCAAACGACGTATATATATTAGCTTTCACGCAATCGAATCATTCAACTGCAGAATTTAATAAATTCTGTAATATGTTGTCTGAATACGGTTGTCTTGAAAAAGCGTCACCTGCAATACTAGCATATCTGGAAGAACACTGTGAAGTTATTGTATCTGCAAATGCAGTACAACAATTATGTCAGATTTAGAAGTTTCTATCAAACAAAAAGTCGAAAGCTCATTTTGCTTTCGACTTTTTTATTATCTCTTATTCATTCTCCTTTAAAAAAGCGTTGATTTTTTCAACCAATACTTCAGGATCAATTCCGTGAACAAAAGCTGCATCTCCAATTGATTCTGCCTGTGCTGATGGACATCCAAGGCAGTGCATTCCCATTTCCATTAAAATTGGTGCTACATTCACATTTTCTCTAAGAAGTTCACCAATTGTTGTGTCTCTATTAATCATGTTAATTCCTCCTTTAAGTTTTCGTTTCTTCATTATAATACGTTTTTTATTGTGTATCAAGATGCTCTTTGTAAGTTTTTGTGAAAATATGACTGCCGTCATTTTTATCGCTATCGGTATGATAATAGTAGAAATCATGCTCTGCCGGATTCAAAGCCGCTTCCAAAGAAGGCAAGCCCGGATTTGCAATTGGTCCTGCTGGAAGACCGCTGATTCGATACGTATTATACGGCGAATCATACTCTGTATGTTTATAGGTTGATTTATCTATATCATAAAGCCCTTTCGTAATCGGATAAAGAAAGGTCGGGTCAATCTGCAATCGCATTCCTTTTTCCAAACGGTTCTTAATGACACCGGCGACCATTGCCCGTTCAGAATCTACCATGGTTTCACGTTCGATAACAGATGCCTCTGTGACTACTTCAAACATTGTCTTTCCAATGGCTTTCATCTTGTCCTTCATATCACTTGTAAATTTCTTATCGAACTCATCTAGCATAACGGTCACGATATCTTCTGAAGACATTTCCTCGCCAATGGCATATGTTTCCGGATAGAGAAATCCTTGTAACTTGTAGAACACTTCTGCATCCTCCGGTACTTCGTCCAAAAACCAGTAGTCATAGTCTCCTTCTACGGCCTGTAAGAAATCACTCTCTGAGCAAATTCCTTCTTTTTCCAACTTCTTTGCAATCTGCTCGATGGTGTATCCTTCCGGAACGGTGAACATCTGCTCTTCCTTCTGCGCTCCACCACTTGTCAAATCCTCAATGATGGTCTGCAGCCCTGCATCTCTATGAAGTGTAAATGTTCCGTATCTTAATTTTGCGCTTGCTCCCATGCTTCTCGCTTTCAAATAGAAGGCAATGCGGTATTGAATTAAACCTTCTTCTTTTAATTGGTCTGCAATATCCCAGGAACCGGACCCTTGCTCAATTTCAATTGTTACGATTTCCTTCGTTCCCTCTCCTGTACTGTTGTATTCTATAGAGATAGAACCTACAACAAATGCAACTACTAAAAATAATACTCCCAATATGCAGAGTACAATATTTATAATTCTGCTTTTTTTCTTATCTCTTCGTCTTCTCATACTGCGTTCTCCTTATCTAGGCCTTTACATCCCTTACTATACAATATTTCTTCCAATTTTAAAAGCCTCGTTTAAATTGTCAGACTAATTTTTTCCATTTTTTAATGTATTTTGACTACTCAAAAGTCAAGTTTTTTACGAAATTATTTTCGACAAAAATTGATTTTTATTATATATGAACAAAACGTTTGTTCTTT
Source organism: Faecalimonas sp. (assembly GCA_045654105.1). Lineage (GTDB taxonomy): Bacteria > Bacillota > Clostridia > Lachnospirales > Lachnospiraceae > Faecalimonas. The sequence continues at coordinate 12,262 of JAZOMR010000121.1, forward strand.
TTTAGACATAAGTAATCCACACTTTTACCCTCTTTTTTTGTGGATAATGTGGATAACTTTGTGGAAAACACGATTTTATCACGTTTTTTTTATTTTTTAATGTGGATAACTTTTAAAAACGGCTTCTGCAAATTTCTACAAAAAAATGGATATTTGTACATTTTGTACAAATATCCGATTTTAAAAAACAAAATTAGAAAATTCTTCTTACAGTAATAATTTTTCTAGCATATAAATCTGACATGCCAATCCCTTTTCTTTCGTTAATTGCATTTACAACTTGTCCATTTCCCGCATAGATTCCAACATGACCTGGGAAGCATACAATATCTCCCGGTTGGATGTCTTTGAGACTTACTTTATATCCCACGCTTCTCATAGAATAAGAGGAATGTGGAAGGCTAACTCCATAATGTCTATAAACACTCATAACAAATCCGGAACAATCTGCTCCACGTGTCAAACTTGTTCCACCATATACATATGGATTACCAAGGAATTGCTTTGCGTATTTTACTAAATCAACACCTTTTTGACGACGTGCTGCTTCCGCTGCTTCCTTTTGAGCTTTTTCTGCAGCAATTCTCGCCGCCTCTTCTGCCGCAATTCTAGCCGCTTCCGCCTCTTTGGTCTCTCCAACAGTAAAAGCTGCTTCTATTTCTTCTATTGATAATGTAGTAACATCTCTATCGGTATAAACTGCTTTCAAAAGCTCTGTTGCTTTTGTAATTGCATCTTTTCCTATAAGTAAGCTTTCTGTCTTTACGTATCCAACTACATCGCCGGACTCAACCTTACTCCAAAGCTCTCCTCTTTCTGTAACCTTTACAACTGATGAGGAATATACTTTACCAATCCAATCACTATTCTCATCCGGTGCACCATATACAAGTGCATACGAATCAGAAACATTTACAAAAACTTTTCCGTTTAACTTGTCACGAAATTGAATTTCTTCTATAGTTTCTATTTTAATGGTTTTATCTGTATTCTCTTGTTTTTGAATTTCAGCAACTGCATTCATTAAACAGTTCTGATCGATTTGGCTTTTCTTTTCTTCTTTCGCCAACCCAAAAAGACTTGTCCCTTCTGCAGCGGCGATTTGTTCAACAGGAATTAAAACAGCACCAACTAAAGTTGCGATTACAATTCCTTTTTTTACGAATTTGAAATCCATAAAACCCTCCGTTACGTTTTTACTACTAAATGTTACG
>JAZOMR010000122.1:0-24983 GCA_045654105.1 Faecalimonas sp.
TTTGCACATATTAGTTAAACTTACGTTTTCTAGCAGCTTCAGATTTCTTTTTACGTCTTACGCTTGGTTTTTCGTAATGTTCTCTTTTACGAATTTCTTGTTGAATACCAGCTTTTGCACAGTTTCTTTTGAATCTGCGTAAAGCGCTATCTAACGTTTCGTTTTCTTTAACGATTACATTTGACATAGTCTCACACCTAACCTCCCCTCCAGCCCTATATTGTGCGTCATACGACTGTACGGGTATTTTTTTTGCACTAAAAGTTATTATAGCATATTTTTTCCATTCGTCAACCACTTATTAAGAAAAAATTAAACCACTTATTAAGAAAAAATTAAACCAAATTCCAACTAAATTTAAATTTGTCCTGCTAAAACTTCCTCTGCTTTTGCAATTGCATCCGGAATACCTGCCGGATTCTTTCCACCAGCCTGTGCCATATTTGGACGTCCCCCGCCGCCACCGCCTACAAGACCAGCGATTCCTTTGATTAAGTTGCCGGCATGTGCACCTTTTGCCATAGCTCCATCTGTGGCCATTGCAATTAGATTTACTTTATCGCCTGCATTGGATGCGATGACAATCACACCTTCACCCAATTTATCTTTGAGTTGGTCTCCCAAATCACGAAGGCCGTTCATATCAACACCTTCTACAGCAGTTGCAAGAAGTTTTACACCTTTTACTTCTTTCACTTGGTCCATAACATCACCAAGAGCTTCTTTTGCCGCTTTGCTCTTCATGGATTCGATTTCACTTTGCAATGCTTTGATTTCAGCAAGCATATGTTCAATCTTATCGGTCAAGTTCGCAGGTGTAGCCTTTGCTGCTTTTGCAGCTTCCGCCAATGTCTTTTCAATATCTTTGTAGTATGCAAATACTGCATCGCCGGTAAGTGCTTCAATACGACGAACACCTGCAGCCACACCACCTTCAGAAACAATCTTGAAGGTAACAATGCTTCCTGTATTTGCTACGTGTGTACCACCACAAAGTTCTTTTGAGAAATCTCCCATAGATACCACGCGAACATCTTCTTCGTATTTTTCTCCAAAGAGTGCCATTGCACCAGTTGCTTTTGCTTCTTCGATGTTCATAATCTGTGTTACTACCGGATGATTTGCAGCGATTTCACTGTTTACAATCTCTTCAACCTTTGCAATCTCTTCTGCTGTCATTGCTGAGAAATGTGCAAAGTCAAAACGGAGTCTGTCTGGTGTCACTAAAGAACCTTTCTGTTCTACATGTGAACCAAGTACCGTTTTAAGTGCTTTTTGAAGTAAGTGTGTCGCACTGTGATTTCCACAGGTGTTTGCTCTTTCCTTCGCAGCAACTTCCAAAGTTACTACATCACCTACTTTAAACATGCCCTTTGTTACCTTACCTACATGTCCAACTTTTCCACCTAATAACTTGATGGTATCTGTTACAACAAATTCAGCGTCAGCAAGCTTGATAATACCTGTATCACCTTGTTGTCCACCCATAGTCGCATAGAATGGTGTCTCATCTACGAAAATGGTTGCGTTTTCACCTTCTGTAACCGCTTCCACAAGCTCTGTTTCTGTGGTAAGTACGCTAATCTTAGAATCATGTACTAATTTGTCATAACCAACAAACACACTGGTAACAGCTGCATCAATTTCATCATATACGGTTGCATCCGCACCCATGTAGTTTGTTACTTTACGTGCAGTACGAGCTTTCACTCTCTGCTCTTCCATCGCTGCTTTAAATCCAGCTTCATCAATAGAGAAACCTGCTTCCTCTAAGATTTCCTTTGTTAAATCCAACGGGAATCCATAAGTATCATACAATTTAAACGCATCTGCTCCTGAAAGCGCAGTTTTGCCTTCTGCTTTTAATTCCTCTTGCATAGATGCCAAAATGCTAAGACCTTGGTCAATTGTTTTATTAAATTTATCTTCTTCTTGTGTTAATACCTTAAAGATAAATTCTCTCTTTTCATCCAATTCCGGATAACCGTCTTTCGAACCTTCGATAACTGTTTCACTTAATTTAGCTAAAAACTTACCGTCAATTCCAAGAAGACGTCCGTGACGTGCTGCACGACGAATTAAACGACGAAGCACATAGCCGCGTCCTTCATTTGTAGGCATAATACCGTCAGAAATCATAAAGGTTGCGGAACGGATATGGTCCGTAATCAAACGAATAGATACGTCTTTGTTTTCATCTGTCTTGTAAACCACATTTGCAAATTCGCAAACCTTGTCACGAAGCGCACGAATGGTATCAACATCGAAAATAGAGTCTACATCTTGAACAACTGATGCAAGTCTTTCGAGTCCCATACCTGTATCAATGTTCTTCTGCTCTAATTCTGTATAATTTCCTTTTCCATCGTTATCAAACTGTGTAAATACGTTGTTCCATACTTCCATGTAACGGTCACAGTCACAACCTACTGTACAGTCCGGTTTTCCACAGCCATACTTTTCACCACGGTCATAATAAATCTCAGAACATGGACCACATGGGCCAGAACCGTGCTCCCAGAAGTTATCTGCTTTGCCGAATTTGAAAATTCTTTCCGGTGCAATTCCCATTTCTTTATTCCAGATATCGAATGCTTCCTGGTCGTCTACATATACAGATGGATACAATCTTTCCGGATCTAATCCTACTACTTCTGTCAAGAATTCCCATGACCATGCAATGGCTTCTCTTTTGAAATAATCCCCAAAGGAGAAGTTACCAAGCATTTCAAAGAATGTACCGTGACGGGCTGTTTTACCAACATTTTCAATGTCACCTGTACGGATACATTTCTGGCAGGTTGTTACTCTCTTTCTAGGCGGAATCTCTGCACCTGTAAAGTATGGTTTTAACGGAGCCATACCAGAGTTAATCAATAATAAGCTGTTGTCATTATGTGGAACTAACGAAAAACTTTTCATTGCAAGATGCTCTTTGCTTTCAAAGAAATCCAAAAACATTTTTCGTAATTCATTTACTCCATATTGTTTCATTTTATTCCTCATCCTTCTCTTCTTTTTTCTTGCGTAAGTATTTTCCAAGCAGAATACCTCCAAAGGCAACTGCCGCAATCACAATCATTTTAAATAATGTTTGAAATAATGCTACTAAAAATGTCATAAATACCTCCAATCGATTCTCTATTATAACACAATTATTATTTCAATTCAATTTCTTCTAATTCTTTTGGTGGTAATGGTTTGGTAGAATTTTTCACAAAATCCGCCAATGCTTTCTGCGCCTTTGCAATTGGAATATTCGTTCCTGCACCTGCAACACATCCACCTGGGCATCCCATACCTTCAATGAGACAACCATTTTTCTTACCTGCCTTTGCAAGTGTCAATATTTTCTTACACTCTGCAAGACCTTCGGCATGCTCAATCTTCACTTCCGTTCCAGGATAGTACTCATTGATACATCTTTCAATGGCACTGGCAACTCCACCTGCTACTGCATAGCCTCGGCCGGCCCCCGTTGCATTATGGAAGGAGGACTCTGCCTCAAATTTTGTCAAATCAATATCTTTGGCATCAAACATACCCTGTAATTCTTCAAAGGTGATTACAAAATCAACATCGCTTCGCACGGTACGACGGGAAGCCTCTAATTTCTTAGATGCACAAGGTCCGATAAACACAACCTTTGCATTTGGATGCTCCTGTTTAATGGTTCTTGCAGTAGCAACCATTGGTGTCAGCTCCTGAGATACCTTATCCGCCAAATCAGGGAAATACTTCTTCGCTAGTACGGACCATGCAGGACAACATGATGTCAACAAGAACGGTAATTCTCCTGTCACAACCTTTTCTACATAATGATGTGCCTCTGCAATGGCACCGATATCGGCTCCAAGAGCAGTTTCATATACTTCCGAAAATCCAAGCTCCTGTAATGCTGCCTTAATATTTCTTGGTGTAATATTTGGTCCGAATTGCCCTACAAATGCCGGTGCAATTTCTGCTATAATTTCTTGTCCTTCTTTTAAGGCTCGACACAATTGGAATACCTGTGATTTGTCGGAAATTGCTCCAAACGGGCAGCTTACCATACATTGGCCACAGGATACACACTTATCATTATCAATATATGCTCGTCCTAATTTGTCGGATTTAATCGCTCCGACTCCGCAAGCCTTCTGACAAGGTCTTACCTTTTTGGAAATTGCATCGTATGGACAGATTGCTTTACATTTTCCACATTTGATACATTTGCTCTGGTCTATATACGACTTATTCTTTACAATGGAGATTGCCCCAACCGGACAAACCTGTCTGCATGGATGAGCAACACAGCCTTTACACATATCACTTACTTCGTATCCCTTTTCCTCACATGCATTACATGCGGATGGAATTACCTGCATCAATGGCGGTTCATAATATTTTTCAGAAATATTACTTTCCTCGATTCCTGCTGTCAAATGGACCATTCTGTCTTCCGGTCGCAGCGACATTCCCATCGCTAAACGTACACGTTCTCTAACAATTTCGCGTGATTGGTATATGCTTTCACGATATAATTCTGTATCTTCATTTACGATTTTATACGGTACCGCTTCAATATCATCATTCATACTTTGCGAAGTAGAATTGAATGCGATTCTGGCAATCTCTTCAAAGACTTGTCTGCGTACCTTAGAAATCGGTGTCTCTATTCCTCTCATTCGCCTTCTCCTTAGTTCGTCTCAAATAAACTTTGTGCGTAATAAACGCTTTGCATTGCATCCTTTCCATAGAAATCCGCATCAATCATATCTGCATATTCCTGATTTAGGACAGCTCCGCCAACCATTACTTTACACGCTGGAAGACGTTTTCGCAATAGTTTTATTGTTTTTTCCATACTAATAACTGTCGTTGTCATCAGCGCACTAAGTCCAACTAGCCTCACATTCTCTTTTTCTGCAGTTTCCACAATAGTTTCCGGTGGTACGTCCTTGCCCAAATCAAGCACTTGGAAGTTGTAATTTTCCAGCAATACTTTCACAATGTTTTTACCAATATCGTGAATATCTCCCTTAACTGTGGCGAGAATAATTTTTTCCTTTTTCAGACCAGTTTCTCCTGCAGCAGACATCTGCTCTTTTAATACTTCAAAAGCTTGTTTGGCCGCTTCCGCACTCATCAAAAGCTGTGGCAAAAACACCGTTCCGCTTTCAAATCCCTTGCCTACTACGTCCAAGGCCGGTATCAGATGCTGCTGAATAATATCTAACGGCATTTGTTCTTTTATCAACTCTTTTGCAAGCGCTGTTGCTTCTTCCTTAAGCCCCTTTTCAATTGCCATCTTTAATGTTACTTCGCTATTGCTTGTAGCACCTGCCTTTATTTCCTGCTTTTGACCACAGTTTTCAATATAGGCTTGACAATTTTCATCATATCCCATTAAAGCACAATATGAATAGTATGCCTGCATCATTGCCTCCGAAGATGGATTGATAATTCCTGCTGACAAACCATTGTGCATTGCCATAGTATAGAAATTAGAATTGACAATTGCGCGATTCGGCAGACCAAATGATATATTTGACACACCAAGCACCGTTTGTACGCCATAAATTTCACGCACCTTTTCCAGCGCTTCCAAGGTTACCCTCGCTCCATTTGGTTCAGAGCTAATGGTCATGGTAAGCACATCAATTACAATATCCTTTTTATCTATTCCGTATTTCTTTGCCTCTTCTATTATTTTACCTGCAATAGCAACACGACCTTCAGCAGTTTCCGGTATACCGTTTTCATCCAGCGTTAACCCAACAACCACACCACCATATTTTTGAATCAGCGGGAAAATGGCATCCATGGATTCCTGTTTACCACTCACGGAATTAACCATTGGCTTTCCGTTGTAAATACGCATTGCTTCTTCTAAAGCCTTTACATTCACAGTATCGATTTGAAGTGGTAAATTCACAATACTTTGAATCTCGGTCACCACTTCCTTCATCATAGATACCTCATCAATATCTGGAAGTCCCACATTCACATCTAAAATATGTGCACCCTTGTCCTGCTGCTGTATAGCTTCTTTTAAAACATAATCCAAATCATGCTCTTTTAAGGCCTGCTTAAATTTACTCTTTCCCGTTGGATTGATTCGCTCCCCAATAATAATTGGTGCCTGTCCAATCTCAATCGTTTTTCCATAAGAAGAGACAAGCGTTCTTCCTTTATAGCTAGGCTTTACAATATCCATACCCTTGCATGCTTCCACCATCGCACGAATATGTTCCGGTGTTGTTCCACAGCAACCACCAATTACACAAGCTCCATTTTTTACAATTTCGCAAAGTGCCTTTGCAAATTGTTCAGGAACTACATCATAATAAGTATTTCCATCTTTCTGCTTTGGCAAACCAGCATTAGGTTTCACAACAATCGGCAAAGATGTATATTTTTTTATCTCTTTTAGAATCGGCAACATTTGTTCCGGTCCCATGCCACAATTAATTCCAAGTGCATCTACACGTAAGCCTTCCAGTAAAGCAACAACAGAAGGAACATCTCCACCAGTTAAAAGTTTGCCTCTTTCATCGAAAATAACAGTTGCCGTTACCGGTAAATTTGTATTCTCTTTCGCTGCCAACACTGCCGCTTTCAGCTCGTAAGTGTCACTCATGGTTTCAATATGAATCATCTGTGCGCCGGCCTCTTCACCATATATAGCAACCTCTTTGAAAGACTCATAGGCGTCTTCAAAAGACAAATCGCCCATTGGTTTTAATAACTTGCCGGTTGGTCCCATATCCAATGCCACTACAATCTCTTCCGATACGCTTTTTACATTGTCCACTGCAGCTTCTATCACTTGCTTTAATGTATATGGTGCATCATGGTACTTCACGCGATTCGCACCAAATGTATTGGTAAGCAAAATATTGCTTCCCGCTTTATAGTAAGCGCGATGAATATTTCTTATAACTTCCTTCTTCTCTATATTCCAATTTTCCGGCAGTTCTCCTGGAAGCAATCCTTCCTTTTGAAGCAATGTTCCCATTCCGCCATCGAAAAACAAAAGTTTCTTTCCCAAGTTTCCTAGCATATTATCTAGCTCCTTCTATATGTACAATCTGTTTTGTCGCACTCCTCACAGCTGTTCAGATAACAGTTCATTTCAACATCACCGATCCCAATGACAGCGGTTACTGATTTTGTCGGTGTGAGCATATAACTGTCTGTCATGGTAACTCCAATCCTTTTTGAAGCCTCCAGCATGGCAAGTACGTCCTTCTGGTGTTGAATCGAAAAGTCCCCATAACCCGGACTGAATCTCGGTCTTATATATTTCCCTTCCATGCGAAACTGTGTCGCTATTTTCTCTTGCAACTCATCACAATATTCTTCTAAAACAACCGCAGCACATGCCTGCATAACAACCGCTTTTGCCATGTCAACAATTTGGGCCTTTCGAATCAGACGGTCAACCTCTGTCCCTAAGGTCGCTGCAAACAAAACAACCTGCTTACAATCCTTTAAGTTTGTTCGCAAATTTCTGCTATATATCTCTATATTTCCAATTTTCAGTTCGTTCTCATCTTTCAATGAAAGTTCAAAAATGCGATAGATGGATTTTTTATCTGCAAGACGTTCCAATTCTCGAAATGAATCTTGAATCTCTTGTAGCGTTTTATCATCTACCGCGTTCTTTCCATATCCCAAATATCGAACAGCTTCTTTTGTTCGTATATCCATCTTCAATCCTCTTACTTCACAATCTCTGATAAATTTGACATAATCGCCGCAGCAACCTCCGGTTTATTCATGGAATACACATGAATATTCTGAATGCCATTAGCAATCAAATCAATAATCTGATCCGTGGCATATGCGATTCCAGCCTGTTGCATAGCCTTCGGATTGTCGCCAAATTTATCTACAATTGCACGGAATCTTGACGGAAGGACGGCTCCGGAAAGCTGACAACTACGTGCAATCTGTTTCCCATTTGTAACAGGCATAATTCCTGGAAGTACCGGTATGGTAATACCTTTTTCTCGAATGCGATATAGGAAGTTATAAAATACCGAATTATCAAAAAACATCTGTGTTGTCAAGAAATCAACTCCGCAATCCACCTTTTGTTTCAAATGTAAAATATCTTCCTCTTTATGTACACTTTCCACATGACCTTCCGGATAACATGCTGCACCAATGCAGAAATCACCTTGTGCTTTGATATCCTCTATCAACTCATACGCATATTTGTACTGGTTTGGAATTGGAAACGCGCTATCCTGTGGGATATCTCCTCGAAGGGCTAAAATATTCTGAATACCCGCTTCCTTCATTTCCATAATTCTTTGACGCACTTCCTCTTTTGTAGACGATACACAGGTCAAATGCGCAATACTATTTACTCCCAAGTCATTTTGGATATGTGAGGCTATTTTTACCGTATTTTTACTGGTTCCGCCGCCTGCACCATATGTCACACTAATAAAAGATGGCGCCAGTTTTGAAATCTCGTCTACTGCTGTAAGGACGCTATCGAATTTCGCATCCGTCTTTGGCGGAAACACTTCAAATGAAATATGTACTTTGTTATCTAATAATTTTTCTTTTATCTGCATCGTAAATCCCTCATATTTCTTGTATTAGAACAAAGAGTCTGTCTTTTTCCTATAAAGTAAGAAAGTGCCTCCTTATTCAGGAGGCATGCTCTTAAATATATCTGTATAAATCTTCGTATTGTTTCGCAGAAGTTTTCCATGAGAAATCTTTTGTCATGGCACGTTCTACTAGTTTATTCCATTCGCGTTTTTTATCATAATAAATATGCTCTGCATAGCGAACTGTATTCATCATTTCGTGTGCATTATAATTTGAGAAACTGAAACCTGTACCCGTTTTTTCAAATTCGTTGTATGCTTCTACTGTATCCTTTAGTCCACCTGTTTCACGAACAATTGGTAATGTTCCAAAACGCAAGCTCATCAACTGGCTAAGGCCACATGGTTCGAACAATGATGGCATCAAGAACGCGTCACATGAACCATAGATTTTATGAGACATTGCTTCTGAATAATAAATATTGGCTGAAACCTTATTTGGATACTTCCATGCAAAATGGCGGAATGAATTTTCATAGCGTTCATCGCCTGTTCCAAGAATGACAAAATGTACTTCATCCTGGCACATTTCATCCATCACATACTCAACCAAATCAAAGCCTTTCTGGTCAGTTAATCTTGACACAATACCTATCATCATTTTCTTAGGATCTTTTTCTAATCCCAATTCTTCCTGAAGTGCAACTTTATTTTTCACTTTTAATTTTCTAAATGTTTCAACCGAATAATTATATGCTAAGAATGGATCTGTCTCCGGATTATATTCATCGTAATCAATTCCGTTTACAATACCTGACAGGCAATTACTTCTTGCATTCATAAGACCATCTAATTTTTCACCATAGAATGGCATCTTAATTTCTTCTGCATATGTATTGCTTACTGTTGTAACCTTATCTGCATAAACAATACCGCCCTTTAACAGATTGGCATCATGATATGCCTCTAACTTATCCGGTGCAAAATAATATTCAGGAAGTCCTACAATGTTGCGAACATCTTTTGTTCCCCATACACCTTGGAATTTCAAGTTGTGAATTGTCATCACAGTTTTAATTCCTTGATAGTATTCTCCTGCGAAGCGGAAATGATCCAAATATACAGGAACCAAACCTGTCTGCCAATCATGGCAGTGAATCACATCCGGTCTAAAATCAATCACAGGTAAAATACTTAATACTGCTTTTGAAAAATATCCAAATCTTTCGATATCCCAAAGACCATCACTTGTGTATGGCTTGTCCCCATTAAAATATTCTTCGTTATCAATAAAATAAAAAGTAACTCCATCTAATTCCAATTTAAAAATACCTACATAGCGTTCCTTCCAATTGTAACCCATGTAGAAATTCGTCACGTACTCTAATTTTTCTTTCCATTCTTGTTTCATGCAGGCATATTTTGGTAATACTACACGAACATCGAACTCTTTTTTGTTAAAATTCTTTGGCAATGAACCTACTACGTCAGCTAACCCACCTGTTTTAATAAATGGAACACATTCTGATGCAGCAAATAAAATTTTTTTCATATTAAATCCTCCGTCATAATGAAATAAAATTTTCACCTTTTTATTATACTCATTGCCAAACTAATGGTCAAGTTTTTATCGTGATTTGCGTTCAAGTCTTATGGTATCTGCAATAAGTGCAATGAACTCTGAATTGGTCGGTTTTCCCTTTCCGTAGCTTACTGTATATGCAAACAATTCATCCAGCACATCTACCTTACCTCTGCTCCACGCCACTTCAATTGCATGACGTATTGCTCGTTCTACTCTACTTGAAGTCGTACGATGTTTCTTTGCTACAGTCGGATATAAAATCTTAGTAATCGCATTTAACACATCCATATCCTCTACTGCCATCATAATTGCATCACGGAGATAGTGATATCCCTTGATATGTGCAGGTATTCCAATTTCATGAATCATACTTGTTACTTTATTTTCTAAATTCTCTTCTGGCGCATCTTCAACGTTTACAGTAATGTTCTTTGGCTTATGATTATCAGGTCGTACTTCATTTTGTATGTATTTGATCCTTTTCAATACCGTTTCATTTTGAAAAGGTTTCATAATATAGTAACTTGCTCCCTTGCGAAAGGCATCCTCTGTAATCTTTTCTTGTCCAACCGCTGTGATAATGATAAATTGTGGAAATTTCTTAACATTTTTGTCTTTTGCGACTTCGTCCATTACGCTTAATCCGTCCATTTTCGGCATGATTAAATCTAATAGTACAACATCTGGCTGTTTATTCTTGATGATTTGATACATCTCCTCGCCATTATTCGCCTTTCCAACAAGATTCAAGTCCTTGTCATTACTCACAATTTCCCCTAAAATTTCCAAAATCCGTTCATTATCGTCTCCGATTGCAACGTTTAATTGCGCCATCCATACCTCCTTGTCATTTCCTTACATTTTTTAACCTCATTTTTTATTATAAGTCCGACAAAGAAAGAGGCGCAAGCGAATGCGTCACCTTTATTTCGACACGTTTTGCTGCACCTCTACATTATTCTACAAATGATTATTGATTATTTTTGCCTAATTATTGACTTTGCGGATAAAATTACGGTGTGTAAGATGTATGCGACATGCCGCACCGTAATCTTACAATTATGCTCAAAAGGTCCTACGGTGCCACATCTAAATTTAAAATTTTGCACCGTAAAAACAAATTACTTACTCCAAATGAGTATCACTTTAAACAAATCCCCATCTACTTCTATCTTAAATCTTCCATTCTGCAATTCAACAAAGCTCTTTGCAATTGCAAGCCCTAGTCCACTTCCTTCTGATTTTCTAGATGCATCTCCCCTTACAAATCGTTCTGTTAAACGTTCCGGATCAAAATCCAATTCCTGAGCGGATGTATTCCTAAAGATTACTTTGACAGAGTCTTTTGAATTTTCCACATCTACATATACTCTGGAATGCGGCATGGAATATTTCAACGCATTGCTGATTAGATTTTCAAACACGCGGTATGTCCGCTTGCCGTCCAATGAAAGCATGATTTTTTCTTCCGGCAGATTCCATCGGAATGTCAAATCGCTTGCTTCTAAGCGGTCCTCCATTTCAGATTTCACCTGTTTCATTAAACTCACTACATCCACATCCATGAAGTTCATCTGCACATTTCCAGATTGTGCCTTGCTCACTTCAAACAAGTCTTCGATTAACACTTTCAAGCGTTGCGATTTCTTGTCTAAAATATCAACATAGACCTTTCGTTCGTCTTCTGTAATATCCTCTTTTTTGAGCAAATCAACATATGTGATAATTGCAGTCAGCGGCGTCTTCAAATCATGGGAAACATTTGTAATAAGCTCCGTCTTCATGCTCTGACTCTTTGCTTCCTCCACAACGGCCTTTTCAAAGCCTTGCTGTACCTTTTCAAGGGAGTCACCGATCGGCTTAAATAAACCTAGTTCTTCTTCCAATGAGATCTTTAGATTGCCTTCCGCCATTTGATTTGTTGCGTTTAGAATACTGTTGTATTGCTTTTGAATTTTTTTAGCTAAACGCAAAACAGGAATGTAAAGAGCCATACAACAAATTCCCAACACTATCAGAATTAGGAACCAAACTCCGAACCAAAAATCATCAAATCCCCAATACCATATAACAACGATTCCAAAAAAGATACTATATAAAACAGCCCAGATTCCATAATTAATAAAACAAATCTTTAGAATGCTATTATTCAACTTATTTGTAAAATCTATCTGAATTACCCATTGATATAATTTCATACATTGCTTTTTCAACCAACGGAAAATCATCACAATAAGCAATCTATTTTTTATATAATAAATCGGTCTAAATAAGAACTGACGAATGGATGTAATCACAATATATTCCAAGAGGAAGCACGCTGCCCAGCCAAGGAAATTTAACGCAAGTAAAACACCAAACTGCGCACGAGCAGGTACTGTTACACCGATAATTTCAAACTGCAAAAATTCAGTCAGCCGACACGTTTCGCCCATTGCATAGAACATACCAACAAATGCAAAGACAGCGCCAACTCCAAGTCCAACCACAATCTCAAATGGGATACAGAATAATTTTTCCCATCCAGTACGTAAGCCTTTGAAAAACGGCAAAACAAATGCCATAAATGCAACAAAGATAATAGCGCAAAGCATAATCCATATGGTACCAACTTCGAACAAAAGACTTTCTGTACTAATATAGTAATAATCTTCGTATCCTGTAATAAAATCACATTGATCATCAATTGCAAATTTGATGGTAAAATCCTTCGGAACCAATTGCTTTTCGTCAACATCCACATCATACTCTTTTTCATATGCAATAACATTGTTCTTATATTGCTTAAATGATTCCTGTGCTCGATCCCTGAGAATTTGATTTGTTACATCTTCAAAATCTTCCCCTTCAAAATTCACAAAGCTCAAATTACCTTGAGTATCAAAGATAAGGGTAAGAATGGCAAGCGTATCTTCTGTTTCTAATTTCTCCGCTGAATTTGTTGTCCCAGTTGTTTCGTTACCATTTTGATAGGTTGCATGATATCGCACCTGTTCGTCAAGTTCGTAGTAATCACTTGTCCAGCCACCATAATCTAAAACCGCAAAATTTACATACTCATTACCTGCTTCAACAAGCATTTCACCATATATATGATAACTTGCTTCCATCGCATAGTTTACAAAGTTATATTGTAAATCCCATGAAAACACATCATCTTCTTCATTGTAAATTTGATGATACTCCTTATCCTTCTTTTGAACTTCCTTCCCTATCCTCGGATATAAGGAAGTAATCAAAAATGCCGGTACTAAGATGCATAATGTAATTAATATTGTTGTCAGTTTATGAGATTTTTTCAATTTTGTATCCAACTCCCCACACCACCTTTAAATATTTTGGTTCTTTCGGGTTGATTTCTATCTTCTCCCGAATATGTCGTACATGAACCATAACGGTATCAGTATTAATCGCACGTTCTTCCCAGACTCTTTCATAGATTTCCTCCGCCGCAAACACACGACCCGGAGATTTAATAAGAAGCTGCAAAATCTTAAATTCCATCGGTGTCATTTTTACAAGCTCACCATCCACTCGAACCTCGACTGTGTCCTCATTCAGTTCCAGTCCACCGATGGTATAGACATTTGCCGGTTTTTCTTTTTCCTCATGAGACATCCCTGAAAATCTCGTATATCTTCGTAGCTGCGAATTGACTCTAGCGAGTAATTCCAAGGGTTGAAATGGTTTTGTCACATAATCATCTGCTCCCATATTAAGCCCCATGATTTTGTCCACTTCCTCTGATTTTGCCGAAAGCATGATAACCGGGAAATTATAGGATTTGCGAAGCTCCATCACCATTCGAATGCCATCCATTCGTGGCATCATGACGTCAATGATCGCCAAATGAATTTCATTTTTTCGAATGACTTCTAACCCTTCAAATCCGTCTCCTGCTTTAAAAACTTCATACCCTTGGCTTTTCAGATAGATTTCGATCCCATCTCGAATCTGTTCATCATCCTCTACGATTAATACACGATATTGCTGTTGCATGTCTGTTTGCTCCTTATCTTTTCGTTCTTTCATGTACGATTATATCATATTTTGAGAATCTAAAAAGAACCTCTAGAAAATCCGAAAGATTTTCTAAAGATTCTTCTTGTTATTTCTTCACTATTTTCTTTCTTACAAGCACATAACTCACAGCATGCGCTATGGTTGTAACCACCCAGGAAATTGGATATACAATATAAACCATTTCAATATTATGAAATCTTTCCATCGGGAAAACCGTCTGTAGCCATAAAATACGAAGTCCACAGGTACCAATTAACGAAACAATCATCGGTACAACAGCATATCCCATTCCTCGAAGTGAACCAACCAATACCTCCATTATTCCACACAGCACATAGATAGAACCAATATAGGATAATCGAATCATTCCCGCTGCAATTACATCCGGACTACTTGTATACAAAGTAAGCAGCGTCGGCCCTGTAATATAACATGCTCCACCAGCAAGCAATCCTACTATAACCACACACCCCTCTGCTGTCAAAAGGATGCGATTCAATCGATGAAATTTACCCGCACCCATATTCTGTCCTGTGAAAGAAATATTTGCTTGGTAGAACGCATTCATAGCCACATATACAAAACCTTCAATATTAGCCGCCGCAGAATTACCGGCAACAACGGTTGCACCAAAACTATTGACAGCTGATTGTATCAACACATTAGATATTGAGAACAAAATACTCTGAATACCAGCAGGCAATCCAATCTGTAGAATTTTCTTCATTTTATCTCTATGGAAACATATTTTTTTGAAATCCAAATGAATTCCACCAGTTTCTTTTGCCAGACAACGTAATACTAAAACTGCAGAAACTACTTCTGAAATAATTGTTGCAAGAGCAACCCCAAACACACTCCAATGAAGCACTATGACAAAAAACAAATTCAGCGTAACATTGAGAATTCCTGCAATAATCAAGTAATAAAGCGGACGTCTCGTATCCCCAATTGCCCGCAAAATTGCAGCGCCAAAGTTATAAATCATGACAACCGGCATGCCGATAAAATAAACTCTCAGATAGACAGATGCCAATGGTAACACTTCTTCCGGCGACTGCATTAGCCTTAAAATCATCGGAGAAAATATAGCACCTATGACAGCTAATACAACACCACTTGCGATACTGATTGCAATCGCTGTGTGCACAGTCTCACTTAGGTGTCTTTCTTGTTTTGCACCATAAAAATTTGATACAAGGACATTGACACCGATAGATAATCCTACAAAGAAATTCACAAACAAATGAATAAGTGAGGAATTGGAACCTACCGCAGCCAGCGCATTGTCGCCCACAAACCTGCCTACTACAATCACGTCCACTGCATTAAATAATAACTGTAAAATGCTTGAAAACATTAGTGGCAATGCAAACAGTAACATCTTCTTTAAGATTGGACCGTTACACATATCTATCTCAAATTTCCTGCTTTTTTCCTTTGCCATATCTGTCAACTCTCTTCCGTCAAAACAATGTCTATTCATTACTTCGTTAAATAGTATAGCACTTTTCACAAAAAAAGAAAGTGGATTCTCCACTTTCTTTTACGTATACATCTCATCTTTTGACATTTTTGACATCACTGTGTTTAGGGGTGTATAAAGCACCAACATAATCAAAAAGTTAGCAATTCCATGAATCAAATCAAACGGAATTCCTGCCACCCAATATGCAAATGCACCATATATTCCACTGGTAACAATATATGGAATTGCACATAGCGCTCCAAATGACAAGCCAAATATTCCGGAAATCATTGCCCACTCCCATGCACCTTTCATTTTTCGAAGCAACAGTGTGACAATCGCTAATAATGGCCATGCATATAGATACATAATCCACCACAAATGAATGCCATAAACTGCCCCTTCAATTAAGATAAACACAGGGATTATATAAAAGATGCGTTTCCCAAAATATAGGGTGAACATAATAATCCAAAAGCTGGTCAATTCCACGTTTGGAATGTGTGCCAATGCAAACTTACATACCTCAATAATCGCAACCATAAGTGCCATGATGGTAATATCTTTAATTGTCACTCTTGAATTATTCTGCTTTTGTGTAAACAATTTCAAATGCATCTCCATCCTCTACCGGTTGCTGTGAAATCCCATAATTACAATACTCACCATTTACATTGAAACTCCAATATGCGCCATCGCTGTCATAAACAGCACGTTCCCCATTCACACTTGTAACAGATAAGCCATATGGACCATTTTCAGCTTCATATGTAAAGCCGTCTTCCTTCAACTCGTCCATAGCTTGTTCTAAAAACTGTGCATCGGTCTTTAATTCGTATTTTTCTGACTCACCTTGTGAATCAACCACCTCAATGGTAATTGCCTTGCTTCCCTCTACTGGTTTTTCACGGAAATTTGTCCATATAAGTGTCATTGCCACAATCAATACAACAAGTATCCCTGAACCCAGTATTACCTTTTTCTTGTTCATTTTGTTTTTCTCCTTTTCTTTTTGGTATTTATTTATCAAAAGCAAACAAAAAGACCTTCTGCTATAACACTAGCAAAAGGCCGTAACACTAAAAGAAAATCGAGTTTCTTTCTCATGTACTAACCAATTACTCGTGGTCTTCCAGTACCATAACAGGCAGGTCTTCTGACTTCGTAATCAACGCTTTATTCCGTCTTCCCGGTACTACCAGTATTCCCAGTGACATGTTGGAATGAAACTCCTACGTTACAGCGACGAGTTCGTGCAGGACTTACACCTGCTTCCCTTTTCACCGAATAAAGATTACCCTTATTCGACACCTACTATGTTCTTATTTACTTTGATTTATGTGTAGTATAACACCTGATTTGATTTTAAGCAATAGCCATTTTCTCTACAATCTCACCCAATTGTTCACAAAGGTTCTTGGCTGTTTTTATATCAGAAGCTTTTAGTGCAGACTCAATTCTCATCTCCAACTCTTTTTTCTTCTGTTCTAATTCTAAATAGTCTTTATCAAAATGATTCTCATAAATCATCTTTCTAAAGGAACGAATCCGCATTCTGCGGATAGATTTGTCATCCACGTAGAGAATATAATCCGCGCAGTTTACAATATTATAAAAATCATGAGAAACCATAAGCACTGCACCTTTATACTCCGCAATCGCCTTTTCCAACGCAAGCTGCGAATAGGTATCCAAATGGCTTGTCGGCTCGTCCAAAAGAAGTAAATCTGCATCACTCTGACAAATCTTCTCTATCTGCAATAGGTTCTGTTCGCCACCCGAAAGCTTACTTTCTGCTTCAGTGCCCTCTCCATAAACTTGTGATAAAAATCCGACTTTCACATCTTCCGCTATGGAAATAGAAGGATGATTATTTTTGTAAATATCTCGCAATAATGTGGTCTTACCGGTTCCATTTGCACCGACAATGGCTACCTTCTCGTTGCCATGAAGTTCAAAGCACACATCAGATAATAAGAGTTCATCAAATGCAACCTCATAATCCCACACACTCAAAACCACTTTTTCTGCATGTGTTTCCACCTCTGGCAAATGGATTTTCGGCTGATGAATATCTACAAACGGCTCCTTAATCTGTCTGGCACGCAATCTTGCCAGATGGGTTTCTCTTGCATGAAGTATTCTTCCTAACGCCGCAATGCTTGCATTGGTTGCTGCTGTTCGCATGCGGTTTACTATCTCTTCATTTCTTGCAATCTCATCCTGGTCTTTCTTAGCCAGCTCCTGCAATTCAATCTTCTTTTGCAATAACGCATAGTTATATTCGATATAACTTCCATCAAACTCCTGAATGTCTGTGTTTTCCAAGTGTAAAACTTTGTTAAAGCAATGATTCAGCAGATATCGGTTGTGAGTAATCACTAACAGTGTTCCATGATAAGAATTAATAAGCTCACAAAGGCCATTTAAATTCTCAAAGTCCAAGAATACGTCCGGCTCATCCATGATAAGCAGATTTGGCTTTTTCAGCATCTCTTTCATCACCTGTAAAAGCTTAAACTCTCCGCCACTTAACTGTGATAATAAAGTGTTTTCAAGCTTACTCATTCCTGCAGTTTTGAGTTGCTTACGGATATTGCTTTCGTAGGCGTCTCCATCCATAGTCTGAAACTCATCTAATAAATTTTGATAAACATCAAACAGCGCATCCATATCCTCACTTGTTGCCATTTCCGCACAGACTTTCGCTGTGTCTTCTTGGTTCTTTACAAACAGTTCACTTAAAAATTCAAATACCGTAATTTCTTGATTTTTATCATCCTTAGAAAACTGACTGACATAACCAATTCTGCAAGACGCATCTCGTATAATTTTCCCATCATACAGATAGTTATCCGGATGCATTAGCATATCCACAAGGGTCGTCTTTCCAGTCCCATTACTACCGATAAATACGCAATGCTGACCGTCTTCCAATGTAAAAGAAACGTCTTTATATAATTCCTTGTCTGGAAACTCGTAAGATAATTTTTCTACTTGAATCATAACTATTTCTCCACCTTTTTCTAGTGGATTAATGATACCATATTGAATGTTCGTGGTCAATAAACTATAATGTTAGGTATGAAAGAAAAAGAAGGTGTTTGAATTGAAATCTAACGCACAATATGAGACAACATTGGATAGACTCCCATACGGTGATGAAACGATTAGCGAAGATTTGAAAGTAAAAAAATTTCTACCGGAAGGTATTAAATCCAGAGATTTGTATAAAGATATTATCCACATTGCTTGGCCAAGTTTTGTGGAATTATTATTGACACAATTGGCTTCGATGGTTGACCTTATGATGGTTGGCTCCATGGGTGGCAAAGCTCATCCGGTAATTGGCAAACAGGCACTTGCTGCAGTAGGACTTACCACACAGCCCAAGTTTCTTCTTATGACCGCATTTGTCGCTATGAATACAGGTGTTACGGCACTTATTGCGAGAAACCGCGGAACCAACGACAAAAATCAGGCGAATTTGGTTGTTCGACAAGGTTTACTTTTTACATTCTGTGCCACAATCATTCTGTCTATCCTCGGATACTTTTTTGCACAACCGATGGTTGTTTTCATGGGTTCTACGGAAGATATTGTAACCAAATGGGCTACACAGTATCTACAGATTCAGATGATTGGTTTCTTAAGCTTTGCCTTGACAAGTACCATTACTGCCGCTTTACGTGCGGTTGGTGATTCGAAAACCAGCATGATTTATAACTTGATTGCCAATCTAGTCAATGTTCTCTTTAACTGGCTTCTTATTTACGGTAACCTTGGATTCCCTGAACTCGGTGTTGCAGGTGCATCGATTGCCACTGTAATTGGTCAGGTAACAGCATTTATTATGGCATTTGTAGTTATATTGCGAGGAAATGGATTCCTTAAACTGGAATTTAAACTCGGATTCAAACCTGACAAAATCGTGTTGGGAAATATGCTTCACATCGGTTTTCCTGCCATGATTGAGCAACTCCTGATGCGGGCTGGTATGATTCTATTTGCAAAGACTGTTGCATCTCTTGGTACAACCGCCTATGCAACCCATCAGGTATGTATGAACATTCAAGCCCTCTCCTTTATGACAGGACAGGCATTCGCTGTATCAGCCACAACCTTGATGGGGCAATCACTGGGTAAACGCCGAACGGATATGGCACAAGCATACTGTAGCCGAACCAGAAAAGTAGGACTTGCATTTTCCCTACTGCTGGCATGCACATTTGCCCTGTTTGGAAGTCAGATTGTAGGATTATACAATAGCGATCCGGATATTATACAGATAGGCGGACGTATCATGTTTTTCGTGGCATTCCTACAGCCATTTCAAAGTGCTCAGTTTATTATTGCAGGTGGACTTCGAGGCGCAGGTGATACAAGGGCTACCGCCATATTTACATTTATTACAGTTCTTCTAATACGTCCAACCGTTGCTATCATTCTTGTTAAACTCGGACTTGGACTGTATGGCGCCTGGGCAGGATTGGCGGTAGACCAACTCCTTCGCTCCGGACTTGTTTTGAATCGTTACAACAGTGGTAAATGGAAGTTGATTAAATTAAAAAGTGAGCAAACATAATTCTTGACATAAAAAAAGCTATGCATTCGCGCATAGCTTTTTTAGATTCTTATTCTATTCTCCCTCAAGAACTGCAAGTATTAAAATACCTACAATAATGATACCGATAAATAGATACTGCTTCTTTGTTAATTTTTCCTTTAAGAATATCCTAGATAGCAACAATGATACAACACAGACACATGAAAGGATTGGTGCCGCAATAG
The DNA here is from genome assembly GCA_045654105.1 of Faecalimonas sp. GTDB lineage: Bacteria > Bacillota > Clostridia > Lachnospirales > Lachnospiraceae > Faecalimonas. The sequence continues at coordinate 20,420 of JAZOMR010000122.1, forward strand.
CTCCATTTCCGCTCATGGCATATACATAAGTCAACTGTCCTGCCGTTTCACAAACAGCAGCTATCATTTTATCCTTCTGTTTAGGTAATTCGAATTTAACACCCTTGCATTTCATGAATATAAATAATATCAAGCCAACAATTGCAAATGTTAACTCATAGGAAATATTTGCTACTAATTCGATATTTTCTTCTGTTATGCCAACAAGCGGACTTGTCTCCATTTCCAAAAAGAAAATGTCCAGAAAACTTCCCAACGCATCAATGATTGCATAACAGAATGGCATTGCAAAAGCAACAATGGCCAGTCTTTTTCCTAGCTTCTGTCTTCTATTTACATCTGAACTGCGTTCCATTTGGGTTACGCCTATAATACCAATTACAATTATTGCAATACCAATCCAAACTCCAGGTGCAATTTTTTCTCCCAAGAAAATCACACATAAAAGCGAGCACATTGCCCCTGCTGTATTTTCAATCGGATCCGCTAAAGATTCCTCAATAAATCGAATTCCAAAGAACGAGCATGCCATAGATAATATATAACACAATGAAACTGGTAAATAAGCGACCAAATTCATCGGATTATATGCGATATCAGAAGTCAGCAGGGTAAATACTGCATGAATTCCCATTACTGCTCCTACCAAAATACATACTCTTAAATGATCATATTTCTTATCCTCATGCGAGCCTTTTTTATAAAAAAGCTCCGCTAATCCCCACAATAAAGTTGTTACAAGTGTAAAAACTAACCACATAAAAAAAATCCTCCTATATACTTTTACTTTTATTCCTCATTTTCGCCACTCCAATGGGCCCTGGATCATATATTAAAATTTTCATCTATTTCCCCTAATTATGTATTTCTTATTTATTTTTATTCTAATCACAAAAGAGCATGCGATTTTTCGCATGCTCTTATATTACCATTATTTAGTTAAAAGTTCAAGCATTCTATTTTTTGGATGGTACAATTTCCAACCAATATCCATCCGGGTCAGTAATGAAATAAATCCCCATTGCCGGATTTTCATAGCATATACAGCCCATTTCTTCGTGGAGTTTATGCGCCGCTTCATAGTCCTCTGTTTCGAAAGCCAAGTGAAATTCACATTCTCCTAAATTGTATGCCTGTGGATGTTCTTCAAGCCATGTGAGTTCCAATTCAAAGGAACTTTCCGCATTTCCCATATAAACAATGATAAAACCGTTGCCGTTTTTGCGTCGTACCTCGTGAAGTCCCAGTGCTTTTTCATAGAAAGCAATAGACTTATTCAAATCTGCAACATTGTAGTTTTCGTGAACCATTTTAAATTTCATCATTAACCTCTTTTCTGCGCATAGCGCTGTATATGATCTTTCTCAAACCAATGATAATCCAAGAAAAAATGAATGTCAACGCATATATAATGCCGAATATAAATCAATTTTTCACTAAAATTACACTATTTTTTCACTATTTAGTAGCACTTTAATCTGTTTTATGTTCTGATTCCATATAACTTTTGCATTTATCAATCCAATCCTCTTTAGCAACCCACTCAAATGCAGTTGTAACGTATGGTTTGCCAATCCATTCAATATATTTACATGCCATCTCATAACTATTTTCAAGTTCTATTTTGTCAACCTTCGTAAAATCACAGAATTCTGAATACACAGCAGGATCTGCCGAACCTATGTCTGCGAAAGTAAACGGAGACATATCACTTAAAAAATTCCCTAATTCTTCTTCTTGATTTTGATCCCAATAATAATCTAACACATAAAATATCATTGTAAATAATTCAAATTGTTTCATGTTAATCCTCCCATGGATTTTTATTTAATCCCGTCTTATTATTCCATTTTAACGGAGTTGCGTTCTGTCCACCTTCATTAATTTTTTGCTTCATATGCCTTACCCAATCTTGAGTTCCATTATCATTATTTCGAACATGCCAATCATTTCCATATTTGTCTTTACCCATATGAAACTCCATGTCATTTGCCAACTCCACAAGCATTTGTCTATTTTCCTTTGTATCTGGAAGATGTCCTTTTCTATTTCCAAATATATGTTTTAACTGCGCTTCACCATCAGGAAGTTTAACACTTCCTTTTAGCGCATCTGGTATATTATCAGGATTATCTCCATATGTACCCTTATATAAATCACTTTGACCTGCTCCCATATTAATCCTCTCTCATTCTGCTCGCCCAATCTTGATATTCGACAAACTTCGTATTCGGATATTCTGCTTTCCATTCTTCTGGAAGTTTACTATATACCAATACAACCTCCGGTTCTAATGTTTCCATCATTGCATCAAAACCCTCTTTAAAATAATATCTGTTTACTTTATTTTTAAGTTGTCCATAAGAACCGATTGAAACAATACTATGCTTTTCAATTCCAAGAAATGCAATCTTTTCAGGCAGAAACTTGGTAGTATAAGTCCTTTCGTCACCCCATCTTACATTAGGAATAACATAAACACCATGTTTTTGAAAGCAGTAGCCGATTGCCCTATTTCTATAAATATTTGTTATCTGTGCAGCCAATGGCATATCTCGATAAACCGAACTCTTTATAATTGGCATTTCAAAAATGCCATCAAAAGTTGCACCTTTAACAAATTCAGGATTTCATCCATCTGTTATGGATGCAGCATTTCTTGCCGCACTATCTACAACACTTTTCTTTTTTGATTTCTTTTTTCTTGTAGCCATAATATTCACACCTCGTTCACTAATTCTATCTATAATTCCTTGTTCTTAGATATAAATTCCAACATATTACAGTGAATGATGCCGTCTCTCTTTTGAAGCAACTGATCTAAAGTAAACAGATATTTCGGATAATTATCTCGGATTTTGGAGAAGGGTTTGTATTCTCTATCTTCTGTTGCTTTATCAACAATTGTCATTGCCACCTGCACATACTGGTAATTATCATCTTTTCTAGTTATAAAATCACATTCCAAGAGTCCAATCTTACCAACGCTCATAGCATATCCCTTCGCTCTTAGGTATGTGTACATTATATTTTCTAGCACTGGACCATAATTAATTCTCGTATCGGTATTTCTGGAAAAATATATTCCCAAATCAGCCAGATAATATTTTTCTTCACCACGTAATGATTTTTTCGAACGCAAATCGAATCTTGGACACTTGTAGATAATTTTTGCATTTTCTAAAATTTCTATATAAGCACGGAGCGTTTCTCTTCTAATAGGAATTCCTTCCTCATTATGAAAATAATTCAAAATATTTGTAAGACTAGTTGTTGCACCAAAATTATTAATAATATACGTCATCACCTTATCAAACACAGTTTTATTTCTGATTTTTCGGTGCTTGACAATATCTTTATCAATAATTTGACTAATTACGTTTTTTACGTAAAAATCTTTATCATCTTTTTCTATGAATTCAAGTGATTTAGGAAAGCCTCCAAAACAAATATACTCATTGAATTCTTCCATGTTATTCTCACTAACAGGAATCCCCATAAATTTTTTCATTTCAATAAATTCATAGAAATTCAATGGAAACATCTCAATTTCAATATATCTACCAGTTAACTTTGTTGCTAACTCTCCACTCAACAAATAGGAATTTGACCCTGTAATAAATATCGAAAAATTACCTTCTTCTCTAAATGCATTAATTACTTCTTCAAAATCTTCAACATTTTGAATTTCATCTATAAAAAGATATTTGTAATCATTATCTACTATACGCTCTTCAATTGCTTGTTCTAACTGCTGCGCTGTTTTGATATTTTTAAAACCTCTTTTATCAAGATTAATCTGAATAATATCTTTTTCTGCGATTCCAATTGATAACAACTCGTTTATAACAGATAACATAAAACAAGATTTTCCACATCGCCGAATACCTGTAATAACCTTAATCAAATCACTATTGATAAAGCCTTTTATCTTGTTCATATAATATTGTCTCACATAGATTTTGTTATTTGTCATAGCTCATCACCTCCGTTTACATTATATCGTATAATCTCGTTAAATGCAAGTTAAGGCGTATATTTTTTGTGTTTTTCTCAATTTTACCTCTTTAAACGACATGTTTAACAAATATACCGTGCTACTGTTCGGCATTCGCCGAATATAAATCAAAAATAGCAGACCAGCCAGTAAGCAAGCTTACGCTGTCTGCTATTTCCGATTTCTGCACGGACTCATTGCTTTAGCATATCTTCGATAAATATCCCATACCCTCTGGTCGGGTCATTGACAAGCACATGTGTTACCGCACCAACTATCTTTCCATCTTGGAGTATCGGACTTCCCGACACGTGTGTGTCAATATAGGACCAACACTCGTCTACCCTTAAAATACAAATAGCAGCAAGCTTAATGCTTGCTGCTGAAATGTTTCCTCATATAAGCCAAAAGAATAAGTCCTAAAATCGGGAATGCTGCCGCTATAAGCATGCCTACCTTGAATCCTATTTCTTCCGCTGACAATGACAAGGTATTACCCAAATTTTGCGCCCACTGTGTTAGTGAGATATTATCCACTATAATACCAAGAGTCTGTGGGGCAACTGA
>JAZOMR010000123.1:0-2438 GCA_045654105.1 Faecalimonas sp.
CATATAATTTGTTGATGAACGATACAATCTTTTATCTCCCATAATCTATATCCTCCTTTTTATAACTCGTAATCTATTGTTCCTGAAATTTAATTATAATTTCGCCAACTCCACACTCAATGTCTACAAAACGCTCTGCTCCCTGATTGGAAATTTTTTGTTCTGTTTTGAGTCCGCTATAACTACTTTCCCCGATTTTTAACTGCCCTATACCGCACTCCAGTTCATAACTATAATCGGTTTGTTTTCCAACCAACTCCGCATATAATTTACCTGCACCGGTCTTAGCATCAAACTTCTTTGTATCTAAACCTGTCACATTCATCTCTCCGGCACCAAGTTCAATATCCACTTGGTTTGCTTTTAAGTTTGCTACATCCCCCTTTCCGGCTCCTACTTCCAAATCCACTTCTTGGAACACCATATTCTTTGGAACTACAATGGTAATTTCTCCATCATGGTTGGAATTGTCTATTTTTATCTTTTGATTACCTTCAATGTGTAAGGCGCCTTCCTCAACATAGCAACGATATTTATCCACATTCTTTTGTTTTATTTGAACACTTTCCACATCGCCATACTTTATTTCCAAAGTGCCATAACCAAATTCAATATCTAGGCTATGAAAATCTTCTTGAACTGCGTTGAATCCATTGTCCTCCTTCTCTGGGGACTGCATGTTGTCTTGCACCATATCTTCCTGTTCTTGATTGATATCAAAGTATAGTTGCTCGTCAGCATTACTGAAATCAAAACTAAATTTCCCTTTATCCACCATATCACCAAGAGAATCCCAAGTTAGTCCCATCGCAAATGAGCCAATCACACTAACTAAACCAACACTAAATAAAACAACTGCAAGTATCAATGCTATCTTCGTAAACTTCTTCATACTTCCTTCCTCCTTTCACCTCTTTGAAACAATCTTTGAATCAAATTAACAGTTCCACGGAATAGTGCAGGAATCCATTTAAATGCACACCATACAAACAATACGGCAAACAGGATTCCAAGCGCCAGCATTAAACTTCCCAAACCGACGGTAATCAAACCTTCTACCGGCGAAATAAATACTCGCACAATTCCAACTACGAAACACACAATTCCTGCGACCAAAAGCGCCAGCGCACACGCAACAAATGCAATCGCAATACCAACTAGTGCTCCTGCCACTCCAAAAAGTACTCCAAAAATACCGCCAAAAGCACCAAGTAACAACGGTGATGCAAAAACTAATAATACAATAACCAACGGCCATGGAAGACCTTTGTTCTGCTTCGGCGCATGGTAGCCACTTTCTTTTCTGGTTGGTACGTTTCGCCCCGAACTTTCCGGTTCTACATATGGGTCTTCTTCGCCTACAGCGGAATTTAAATCAGCCTTGATAATTGCTGCAACCTTCCCCGGGCTTCCCAATTCACGTATCACCTGCGCCTCATTTTCCACACCGGCTTCATCAAAATAATCATTATAATATCCAATTGCATCCAGTCGGTCATTTTCCTGTATATCCCCAAGCAAACGTTCCAACTGTTTCATAAATTCTACTCTATTCATTTCCTTTTCCTCCCTCGAACAGTTTGCTGATTTTCGATGCATAAGATTTCCATTCAATCTGATATAACCGTAACTGAACAAATCCTTTCTCGGTTAATTTATAATATCTACGGTTGCGTCCTGCATATTCCATATCATATACTTCTAAACATTCATCTTTCTGCAATCGTCTTAACACCGGATATAATGTGGACTCTGATACATCCAACACTTGTCTAACATCTTGTGTAATCTTATAACCATATGTTCCTTGCTCATCTTGTGACACGACTGCCAAAACAATCGCATCTAATAGAGTGGCACCTGTATTAAATACCATGTTTACACTCTCCTTAATACTTTTATTTTTATAATATTATATGATGTATAGTATTATTGTACTTATACTATATGTCATATAATATGTTTTGTCAATATTTTATTTGCGAAAGATATTTTAATAACCTTTGTTAGGCATATACACATTTATAATTGAATAATGCCTAAGGTTCTCCTTCTTTTTAGGTGTCCAGCGCAAATTTCTCTTCCTGCGCCTATTTTGTTATCATCAAGAGGCAATTTTGTATTGTAGCAAGCCAATTATTTTCTCTTTGCCCAAGCTATTAGGCAGAAATCTTCTAAAAAATTCTATGTGCCTAACCTACCGACTGCAAAACACCAAAACCTCTCTCTTCACTTAACACACCGACTGCAAAACACAAAAAATTCTCTCTTCACCTAACACCTACTGGCTGCAAATCATCAAAAAGTTTGTTATTGCCTAACCCAACAAATCTTAAACTAAAAAAAGAGAGCCTGCATCGCAAACTCCCTTCAAAATCTCAAACAATCTTCTATTAATGTCCTCCACAATGTGAACCACATCCATGGGAACCGCATCC
>JAZOMR010000124.1:0-15765 GCA_045654105.1 Faecalimonas sp.
CATGATAGCAGAGAAAATGCAGAATATGGTGAAAAACAGCTCGGCCATCCGTGCCATGTTTGAGGAAGGAAATCGTTTGGCAAAGATTTACGGGAAAGAGAACGTGTTTGACTTTAGCTTGGGGAATCCAAATGTGCCGGCGCCACAGGCTGTAAAGGATGCCATTATCGAGATTTTGAATGAAGAAGATCCGGTTGCACTGCACGGTTATACCAACAGCAATGCGGGATATGAGGATGTGAGACAGGCGGTAGCAGAGTCGATTAATGAGAAGTTTGACACTGCATTTACTGCAAGAAATATTGTGATGACAGTGGGAGCAGCGGGTGGACTTAACGTAGCCCTTAAGATTTTACTGAATCCTGGGGATGAAGTAATCGTGTTTGCACCTTACTTCGGAGAGTACAGAAGCTATACTGCCAACTTTGACGGAGTAATTGTTGCAATCTCACCGGATACGGATACCTTCCAACCAAAATTGGATGAATTTGAAATGAAGATTACGCCAAAGACAAAGGCGGTTATCGTAAATACACCAAACAATCCAACGGGTGTTGTTTATTCAGAAGAAACCATAAAGAAACTGGCTGCCATTATGGAAGCAAAGCAGAAGGAATTCGGTACAGACATTTACCTGATTTCTGACGAACCGTATCGTGAACTTGCCTATGATGGGGTAGAAGTTCCATATTTGACAAAATATTATGCAAATACAATCGTGGGTTACTCATTTAGTAAATCCTTGTCTCTTCCGGGAGAACGTATTGGATATTTAGTGATTCCGGATGAAACATCGGATAGTGCAGATTTGATTTCTGCAGCAAGCGTTGCAACACGTATCTTGGGATTTGTGAATGCACCAACCTTGCAACAAAAAATGGTGGTGAAATGTCTCAATGAGCAGACCGATATTTCTTACTATGACAGAAACCGTGAAACCCTTTATAATGGACTTACAGAGTGTGGATTTACCTGTATCAAACCGGAGGGGGCGTTCTACTTATTTGTAAAATCACCGGTTGAAAATGAGAAAGAGTTTTGCGATGCGGCGAAAAAGTACAACATTTTAATCGTGCCGGGAAGCTCCTTTGGATGCCCTGGTTACGTGCGTATGGCGTACTGTGTTGCATATGAAACTATCGTAAATTCATTACCAAAATTCAAAGAACTTGCAAAGGAATACTTTTAAAATGAGAGCATTTGAGAAAAATATTCGTAAAGTGGAGCCTTATGTTCCAGGCGAGCAGCCACAGCGAAAAGTGATTAAATTAAATACCAATGAAAATCCATATCCACCAGCACCGGGAGTTAGCAAGGCTCTGCAGGGCATGGATGTTGACAAATTCCGTTTATACCCAGACCCGACAGCGGGAAATTTAGTACATACTTTGGCAGAATACTATGGTGTAAGTGATGAGCAGGTATTCGTGGGTGTGGGGTCCGATGATGTGTTGGCTATGTGTTTCCTTACATTTTTTAATTCGGACAAACCGATTTTGTTCCCAGATATTACTTATTCCTTCTACAAGGTGTGGGCGGAGCTTTATCGGATTCCATACGAATGTCCGGCTGTGGATGAAGATTTCCATATGCTGAAAGAGGATTATTATAAGGAAAACGGCGGAATCATTTTCCCGAATCCAAATGCCCCGACATCCATCTATGAAAACTTAAATTTTATAGAAGATATTTTAAAACACAATCAAGATGTCATTGTGATTGTGGATGAGGCATATATTGATTTTGCAGGGAAGTCTGCTATTGAATTAATTGACAAATATGAGAATCTGATTGTGGTGCAGACCTTTTCTAAGGCTCGTTCTATGGCAGGTATGCGCATCGGCTATGCAATCAGTAATCCGACATTGATCAAATACTTAAATGATGCGAAGTATTCGTTCAACTCTTACACTATGAATATGACTTCTTTGGTGTGCGGCGTGGAGGCTGTGAAAGATAAGGTATATTTTGAAGAGCACGTGCAGAAAATCAAGGACACGAGAGAGTGGACGAAGAAGGAGCTTACAAAGCTTGGATTTACATATCCGGACTCTCAGTCTAATTTTATCTTTGCAACACACGAAAAATATGGGGCAAAGGATTTGTTTGAGGCACTAAAGGAAGCGGATATTTATGTGAGATTCTTGGGCGGAGAGCGCATCAAGAATTATCTGCGCATTTCTATAGGTACCATGGAAGAGATGGAACGACTGATTGCGTTTCTAACAGAATATATGAGAAATCACGAATAGGGGAATGGAAAGATGTTAAAACTTATTTTACAGGGAATGGCAGTAGGAATCGCGAATATTATTCCAGGTGTCAGTGGAGGCACCATGATGGTTGCAATGGGGTTATATGACAAACTCATTCACGCCATTACACATTTGAAGAGTGAATTTAAAAGTGCTTTAAAATTGTTGATTCCGATTTTTGCAGGAGCAGGAATTGCAGTGGTTGTTTTATCCAGAATCTTTGAATACCTACTGGCAAATCATCCAATTCCGACAAACTTTGCATTCTGCGGGCTGATTGCAGGAAGTCTTCCATTTATCTTTAAAAAAGTGGAAGGAAAGAAGATTACCATAGGGAAGGTTATTCCGTTTATTATTTTCTTTGCGGTGGTAATTCTTATGGCAGTTATGGGAGAAGCCGCTGGAGCAGATGCAGATGTAAGCTTTGGCGTAGTAAATGTACTCAAACTTCTTGGAGTAGGTATTATTGCGGCTGCAACTATGGTTGTTCCGGGTGTCAGTGGTTCTATGATGTTAATGCTTTTGGGATACTATGATGTAATTCTTGCAACAATCAATGATTTTATTGATGCAGCATTGGCATTTGATATCAAAGCAATCTTGGCAGCAACCGGTGTTTTGGCACCGTTTGGTATCGGTGTGGTTGTTGGTATCTTTGTGATTGCTAAGATTATTGAGTTTATTTTTGCAAAGGCAGAGACGCATGCTTATTTTGGAATCATTGGTTTAATTATGGCATCGCCGATTGCGATTCTTTTACAGACAGATTGGGGCAAATTCTCTGTTCCGACTCTAATTATCAGCGTAGTTACATTTGTCGCAGGATGGTTTGTTGCAAGCAAGCTTGGCGGGGAATAATCTCTCCTTTTTACGTTGACATGAGTAGGAAAAATTCTTATAATCTAAGTAACAGTTTAGTATCGAAGAAGAGGTGAAGCGTATGGAAATGAGACAAAGAGATGAAGTAAAGAGAAGTAAAGCATGGGTGATTGTAATGCTGGTTTCCAGCGCAATTATATTGCTGATAGTTGCCTTTCTTATTACAAATTCGGTGATAGGTAACCCACTGGAAGGAGAATGGCTTGCAGAGGATAAGAGTTACCAGTTAGATATTGATGATGAAGAGATTACAGTGGAAACTACGATTGATGGGCAATATGTCGAGGTAGACTTATACTATACTCTTGATAAAACAGATAGAATCATTACGCTGAAGTCAAGTACAATGTCTTATGCAGAAGCAGCCGACGATACAGATGGAAAAGTTGCTGCAGGTCAAATAGATGAGGCAATCAGTGAGTTCTTGGGTTCTTATAACTATAGTATTGAGGATGGCAAGTTGACACTGACAAAACGGGAATTCGAAGATGAATTTGTATTTACAAGAATAGAGAAATAAATGAGATTGCGCTCTGTGCGCAATCTTATTTTGACATGGAGGTATGCATAAATGAAACGAGAACATACAAAAGTAATTCAAATAGGAAATGTTAAAATCGGTGGTGGCAATCCAATTGCCATTCAATCCATGACCAATACAAGAACAGAGGATGTGGAGGCAACAGTTGCGCAGATCTTGGCATTGGAAGCGGTTGGCTGTGAGATTATCCGCTGTGCGGTTCCTACCATGGAAGCAGCAAAGGCTCTTTCTGAAATCAAGAAACAGATTCATATTCCGCTTGTGGCAGACATTCATTTTGATTATAAATTAGCGATTGCGGCTATTGAAAACGGTGCAGATAAAATTCGTATTAACCCGGGGAATATTGGTGACAAAGAGCGTGTGAGACAGGTGGTTGAAAAAGCGAAAGAATACAATGTGCCGATTCGTGTTGGTGTAAACAGTGGTTCGTTAGAAAAAGAACTAGTTGCAAAATATGGTGGTGTTACAGCAGAAGGGATTGTTGAAAGTGCCTTAGATAAGGTGCGCCTAATTGAGGACATGGGATATGATAAGCTGGTAGTAAGTATCAAATCTTCCGATGTTTTGATGTGCGTGAAGGCCCATGAACTAATTTCTGAACAATGTAATTACCCATTACATATCGGTATTACGGAATCAGGCACGGTGCTGTCAGGAAATATTAAATCATCTGTAGGTCTTGGTATCATGCTTTATCAGGGTCTTGGTGATACCATTCGTGTATCATTGACCGGTGACCCGTTGGAGGAAATCAAATCAGCAAAATTGATACTGCGTACCCTTGGACTTCGAAAAGGTGGCATTGAGGTTGTTTCCTGCCCAACCTGTGGAAGAACTAAGATTGATTTAATCAGTTTGGCAAATCAAGTAGAAAATATGGTGGCAGATATCCCGCTTGACATCAAAGTGGCAGTTATGGGATGCGTGGTAAACGGACCGGGGGAAGCGAAGGAAGCGGATATCGGAATCGCCGGAGGTGTCGGCGAGGGGCTTCTCATCAAAAAAGGTGAGATAGTTAAGAAAGTAAAAGAAGAAGAACTATTAGATACTCTCAGGGAGGAACTCTTAAACTGGGAGAAGTAATTGTAAGGAGTACAAATGAGTAAATTGTTTTTTGATGTGTTTCCAACTTTAAAGGTGAGTGAAGACATGCGAATCTTGTTTGGAGATGTGGAGGTAACGAAGGTTGCAACCAATCCGGACAGGACTTATTTGCATGTCCATTTTCTGAGCACACATTTACTTGAAAAACGTGTGATATATGCCATGGAAAGAGCCATCAAGGAGCAACTTTTTGGACAGACGATGCTCTGTGTGGAGCTGGTTGAAACCTATCAATTATCCAGCCAGTATACACCGGAAAATCTGTTGCGGGAGCATAGGGAAAGCATTTTACTGGAACTTAAAAAACGCAGCATTGTGGAACACAACATGTTTGCCAATGCAAAGTGTACATATGAAAATGGAAATGTTGTGACACTGGAGTTTGAAGAATCAATAGTGGCAGAGGGGAAGGCAGAATCCATCGTGGAACTTTTGAAGGAAATCTTTGAAGTGCGCTGCCATATACCTGTGGATATCCGCGTGAATTATCACAAGGCTGGTAAGAGTAAGATTCAGGAACACAATGCCATTCGTCTGCAGCAGGAAATCAATGCTATTGTGGAGGCTAATGAAGCAAAGCAGGATGAACTGAACGCGGAGAAAAAGGCGGAGAAGGAAGCGAAGAAAGTCGAAAAAGAGGAGAAGAAGGCGAAGGCAGAGGCCTATGCAAAGAGACAGGAAGGTTATCGGGCTGCGAAAAGATCCGAGGATCCAAATCTGGTTTACGGCAGAGATTTTGACGATGAGCCGATTGAACTGAAGACCGTTATGGGTGAGATGGGTGAGATTACATTCCGCGGTCAAGTCACCAGTTTTGATACCCGTGAGATTCGAAACGAGAAGACAATTGTGATGTTTGCAGTTACCGATTTCACGGATACCATTATGGTGAAGATGTTTGTGAAAAACGAACAACTTCCTGAGATTTTAGACGCCATTAAGAAGGGCGCTTTTCTAAAAATTAAGGGTGTTACGACCATTGATAAATTTGACCATGAGCTTACCATAGGCTCGGTTACCGGAGTGAAGAAGATTCCAAGCTTTGTAACTAAACGCAGGGATACGGCACCGGAAAAACGTGTGGAGCTTCATTGTCATACGAAAATGAGTGATATGGATGGAGTTTCCGATACAAAATCAATTGTGAAACAAGCTCATGACTGGGGACACAAGGCCATTGCCATTACAGACCACGGTGTGGTGCAGGCATTTCCGGATGCCAATCACTATATCATGGATGATTTGGATAAAGAGGATCCTTTCAAGGTTATCTATGGGGTAGAGGCTTATTTGGTAGACGATTTGACAGACATTGCTGTGAACGCAGGGGAGCAGACTCTGGATGATACATATGTGGTGTTTGATATTGAGACAACCGGATTTAGCTCGGTAGAAGACCGTATCATAGAAATCGGTGCAGTGAAGGTGCAACATGGCGAGATTATCGACTATTACAGTACCTTTGTCAATCCAGCCGTTCCGATTCCATTTGAAATCACGAATTTGACTAGCATCACAGATGAGATGGTGATGGATGCTCCGAAAATCGACGTGGTTCTACCGGAGTTTTTAAGCTTTGTAGGTGATGCGGCGTTAGTTGCTCACAATGCAGGTTTTGATGTTGGTTTTATTGAGCAGAATTGTAAGAACTTAGGGTTAGGGTGCAAGTTTACTTACTTAGATACAGTGGCTTTGGCCCGCGTGCTTTTGCCAACGCTTTCCAAATACAAATTAAATATTGTAGCTAAGGCATTGGGCGTTTCTCTGGAAAATCATCATCGTGCGGTGGATGATGCCAAAGCAACCGCTGAGATTTTCGTGAAGTTTGTGGATATGTTAAAGGAACAGGAAATTACAACCCTTTCCGAAGTGAATCGCTTTGGTGCAGCTAACCCGGATGCGATTAAAAAGATGCCGACCTATCATGCTATTATTCTTGCGAAAAATGATGTGGGACGAGTGAATCTGTATCGTTTGATTTCCATGTCCCATTTGACCTACTATGCAAGAAGGCCACGAATCCCGAAGAGTGAATTCTTAAAACATAGAGAGGGACTGATTATCGGTAGCGCCTGTGAGGCAGGCGAATTGTATAGTGCCATACTGGATAACAAGTCAGAGGAAGCCATTGCAAGGCTGGTGAATTTCTATGATTATTTGGAAATTCAGCCACTTGGAAATAACCGTTTCATGATTGAAAGCGACAGACACGAGAACATTCAATCAGAAGAAGATTTAAAGGAAATTAATCAACGAATCGTAAGGCTGGGAGAGGAATTTCATAAGCCGGTTGTTGCAACCTGCGATGTGCATTTCCTAGAGCCGGAGGATGAGGTATACCGAAGAATTGTTATGGCAGGCCAAGGATTTACGGATGCAGATAATCAGGCTCCGTTATATCTTCGTACTACCGAGGAAATGCTGGAAGAGTTTGCCTACCTTGGTTCCAAGAAGGCATACGAAGTAGTTGTGACCAATACCAATCTGATTGCTGACCAGATTGAAAAGATTTCGCCGGTTAGACCGGATAAGTGTCCGCCGGTGATTGAGGATTCCGACAAGCAGCTTCGAGATATTTGTTATAACAAGGCTCACAGCATGTATGGTGAGAATTTGCCACCGATTGTAGTGGAACGTTTGGAAAGAGAGTTGAATTCCATTATCTCCAACGGATTTGCCGTAATGTACATCATTGCGCAAAAACTGGTGTGGAAGTCAGTGGAGGATGGATACCTGGTAGGTTCCCGTGGTTCTGTAGGTTCTTCATTTGTAGCAACTATGGCGGGAATTACGGAAGTAAATCCCCTTAGTCCACATTACTATTGTGCCGAGTGTCACTACAGTGATTTTGAGTCAGAGGAAGTAAGAAAATATGCAGGCGGCTGTGGATGGGACATGCCGGATAAGAACTGTCCGGTTTGTGGCAAACCTCTTGTGAAAGATGGGTTTGATATTCCATTTGAAACCTTCCTTGGATTCAAAGGAAATAAGGAGCCGGATATTGACCTTAACTTCTCTGGGGATTACCAGAGTAATGCTCATAAATATACAGAAGTTATCTTCGGTGACGGTCAGACCTTCCGTGCAGGTACCATCGGTACCCTGGCTGATAAGACCGCCTACGGTTATGTGAAAAATTATTATGAAGAGCGTAATCAAGGGAAACGAAAATGTGAGATAGAGCGTTTATTGCAAGGATGTGTTGGAATTCGTAGAAGTACAGGACAGCACCCGGGTGGAATTATCGTATTGCCAATCGGTCAGGATATCAATTCCTTCACACCGGTGCAACATCCTGCAAATGATATGACGACGGACATTGTAACCACACATTTTGATTACCACTCCATTGACCATAACTTGTTGAAACTTGATATTCTCGGCCATGATGATCCTACCATGATTAAGATGTTAGAGGAATTAGTAACTGAAATCACAGGTGAACCATTTGTGGCAACCGAGATTAAGCTGGATGACCAAGGAGTTATGAAACTCTTTGCAGATACCAGTTCTCTTGGAATTACGCCGGAGGACATCGGGGGATGTCCGGTTGGATGTCTTGGAATTCCGGAGTTTGGAACAGACTTTGTTATTCAGATGGTGGTGGATACCAAGCCGAAAACCCTGTCAGACCTTATCCGTATTTCCGGACTGTCTCATGGAACGGACGTATGGCTGAATAATGCCCAGACCTTGATTCAAGAAGGCAAGGCGACGATTTCAACTGCAATCTGTACCCGTGACGATATTATGACCTTCCTGATTAACAGCGGAATGGAAAGTGAAACCTCCTTTAAAATCATGGAGGATGTCCGTAAAGGAAAGGTTGCCAAAGGGAAATCAGGGAAATGGCCGGAGTGGAAGGCGGATATGCTTGAACATGGTATACCGGATTGGTATGTTTGGTCCTGCGAGCAGATCAAATACATGTTTCCGAAAGCCCATGCGGCAGCTTACGTTATGATGGCGTACCGCATTGCCTATTGTAAGGTGTATTATCCGTTGGCTTATTATGCGGCGTATTTCAGTATTCGTGCCAATGCATTTTCCTATGAACTCATGTGTCAAGGCAAGGAAAAATTAGAGTACTATATCCGTGATTATAAGAGACGGAGCGATAGCTTATCCAACAAGGAGCAGGATACCCTGAAGGATATGCGCCTTGTGCAGGAAATGTATGCCAGAGGGTATGAATTCTTGCCAATCGACCTTTATAAGTCGAAGGCAACCAAGTTCCAGATTATAGACGGAAAATTGTTGCCGCCATTTAGCACCATTGAAGGTATGGGAGATAAGGCGGCAGACGCAGTGGAAATGGCAGCACAAGATGGACCATATTTGTCGCTGGATGATTTCAGACAGCGTACGAAGGTAAGTAAGACGGTCATCGAATTCATGGCTGATTTGGGACTGTTTGGGGATTTGCCGACATCCAATCAGTTGTCGTTGTTTGATTTTAATTAATAAGAATGTCCCACTCCGAAAAGGGGTGGGATATTTTTGAAATATATTATTGACGTAAGGATTGAGACAGAGTATAATCTGAGTATATTTTCAAACATTCAAATTTTTTCAAATCTAAAGTTTATGGCGATTCGCCAAATTATTTCAATGTTTGAACAAATGAATATAGATGAAAGGGTGGATGCTTATGATTGTGGTTTAAATTATGGTCAAATTGTATGGTTTGGCAAAATGGGCAAAATTTGCATATATATATTGACAAAAGGGGAAATATCCCATATTATAAGGGAGGAGAGAAGAACATTGGATAAATTCTCAGTAGAATACTATATTAAATCTGATGGCAGCTGCCCAACACAGGAATTTATGGATTTGTTAGATAAAAAAATGAGGGCAAAACTATTAAGACTTCAACTTCTGTTGGAACAGAATGGAAACTCAATTACAGAACCATATTCGAAGTATTTAGAAGATGGTATATTTGAGCTTCGCGCTCAACAAGGAAATAATATTGCGAGGGTATTATATTTTTTTGTGGTTGGTCAAAAAATAATTATTACAAACGGATTTATAAAAAAACTCAAAAGACACCAAAAAGAGAGCTGCAAATGGCAAAAAAATATAGAGCAGAGTATATCAAGAAGGCAGGTAACAAGTATGACTAATTTTAGGGAGTATTTAAATGAACAATTAAAGGATCCTGAATTTAAGAAAGAATGGGATGCTTTAGAACCTGAGTTTAATATGATTCAGGCAATGATCGATGCGAGAAAAAAATGTAATATGACACAGAAAGAACTTGCAGAGCGGACGGGGATTGATCAGTCCGATATTAGTAAAATAGAGACGGGTAATGCAAATCCATCGTTATCTACATTAAAGCGGTTAGCTGAAGGAATGGATATGATTTTAAGGTTAGAATTTATTCCTAAACAAGCAAAATAATTCTTAGATTTTTAATTGGAAGATATGCGTATTATTTCAGATCTTATTATTGCAAGTGTGTTATGGATTGTAGGGTGTTTGCCACTTCTGACAATCGGCACATCCACAACGGCACTTTACTATGCAAGTAAAAATAGCAATCTTGAGTTTATAACGAACTCTCAGATTGCTATTTTTTTTTGTATTGGGCAAATTAGTGCTTTAATTCGGCAAAGTGTTGTGTTATAATAACAGGATAATCGTAACAATTCAGAGCAAACCTAAAATTTTGCTTGTCTCTGAACAGTTACATATTCGAAAGGAAGAAAGAATTATGTCGAATAAGAGAGTAATTATGCTTGGAAATGAAGCGATTGCCCGCGGTGCATACGAAGCAGGTGTAAAAGTATCTGCAGCATATCCGGGGACACCAAGTACAGAAATTAGTGAGAATATTATTAAATATAAAGACGATATTTATTCCGAGTGGTCGCCAAATGAGAAGGTGGCTGCAGAGGTCGCAATAGGCGCAAGTATCTCCGGTGTGAGAGCAATGGCTTGTATGAAACATGTCGGGCTTAACGTGGCATCAGACCCGCTTTACACCGTATCTTACATGGGTGTAAATGGAGGTTTGGTTCTTGTTGTAGCTGACGACCCGGGACTTTACAGCTCCCAGAATGAACAGGATACCCGTATGGTTGCAAGAGCAGCACAGGTGCCTGTATTAGAGCCGGCTGACAGTATGGAAGCAAAGGAATATATGAAGGCTGCATTCCAAATCAGTGAAGTGTTTGACAGACCGGTGATACTCCGTACTACAACGAGATTGGCGCATTCTCAAGGTTTGGTTGAACTCTATGATCGTGAAGAGGTCGAAGATGTTCCATACGAAAAGAATATTGCAAAGAACGTAATGATGCCGGGAAATGCAAAGCTTCGTCATGTAGAGATTGAAAAGCGCAACTTAGAACTTGCAGAGGCAGCGAATACACTTCCAATCAACACAGTGGAAATGAACGATACAAAGATTGGTGTAATCACAAGTGGTATTCCTTACCAATATGTAAGAGAGGCACTTCCGAATGCATCTGTGTTAAAGCTTGGTATGGTAAATCCACTTCCTAAGAAATTAATCACCGAATTTGCTTCGAAAGTAGATACGCTTTACATTGTTGAAGAGTTAGACCCAGTGATTGAAGAACAAGTGAAATCTTGGGGTATCAAAGCAATCGGAAAAGAAATCTTTACCGTGCAGGGCGAATATAGTGCAAACATGATTCGCAAGGCAATTTTAAAAGAAGAATTAGAAGTAAAGGCACCAGCAGCCGCACCTGGAAGACCACCGATTTTATGTCCGGGATGTCCACACAGAAGCGTGTACTATGTGCTGAACAAATTGAAAATGCATGTGGCAGGCGACATTGGATGTTATACCTTGGGAGCAGTTGCACCACTTAGCGTTGTGGATTCTGTCATCTGTATGGGCGCAAGTATTTCCAGTCTTCACGGTATGGAAAAGGCAAAAGGAAAGGACTATATCAAGAACTGGGTGGCAGCAATCGGCGACTCTACCTTCTTACATACGGGCGTGAACTCTCTCATGAACATGGTATATAACAAGTCAACCGGAACAGTTATGATTCTTGACAACTCAACCACCGGTATGACAGGACACCAGGACCATGCGGCAACCGGAAAAACATTGATGGGTGAACCTACAAATGCAATTGACATTCCAAACTTGTGCCGTGCAATCGGTGTGAAAAATGTGGTTGAAGTGAATGCATTTGATATTAAAACATTAGAAAAAGTAATCAAAGAAGAAGTAGCAAAGGACGAAGTGTCTGTTATCATTACAAAAACGCCTTGTGTACTTTTGGATAAATCAAAGAAACCGGTATATATTGCACACTCTGACAAATGTAAAAAATGTGGTATGTGTATGAAACCGGGATGTCCTGCAATGACGAAAAAAGCAGATGGCACCATTTATATTGATGATACTATGTGTACAGGTTGTGGCCTTTGCCAGACACTTTGTAAATTTGATGCAATTGAACTTTTAAAGGAAGGTGATAAGTAATGGCAACGAAGAATATTATGATTGTAGGTGTAGGCGGACAAGGAACACTGCTTACCAGCCGTATCTTGGGCGGACTTGCTATTGCAGGCGGTTATGACGTGAAACTTTCCGAAGTGCATGGAATGGCACAGCGTGGCGGAAGTGTAGTTACATTTGTGCGTTACGGCGAAAAGGTTGCAGAACCAATTGTAGAAGAAGGTCAGGCAGACGTTATCATTGCATTTGAAAAATTAGAGGCCTTAAGGTATTCTCACTTTTTGAAAAAGGACGGTGCTCTTATTATCAACGACTGGAGAATCGACCCGATGCCGGTTGTAATCGGTGCGGCAGAGTATCCGGAAAATATTATTGAAAATCTGTCTAAAGAGCACAAAGTTTATACTGTAAATGCGACAGAAGAAGCAAAGAAGCTTGGTAATTCAAGAGTATTTAACATGATTGTGCTTGGAATTGCAGCGCAGCATATGGATTTTGCCAAGGAAACTTGGTATGAAGTGATTGAAAATACAGTTCCACCAAAGACAATTGATATTAATAAGAAAGCCTTTGAGGTAGGATATTCTTTATAGACTGAAGGAGAAATGCATCATGGCATGGGTAGAAAGATATTTTGACAAAGAAAAAGAATGTATGAGCAGAGATGAGATGTCAGCTCTGCAAAGTGAAAGATTAGTAAAACAGGTTGCACATGTTTATAACAACGTGGCATTTTACAACAAAAAGATGAAGGAGCTTGGTATTGAGCCGGGAGATATCAAAGGGATTGAAGATATCAACAAACTTCCATTTACAACAAAGGAAGATTTGAGAGATAACTATCCATTTGGATTGTTGGCAGTTCCAAAATCCAAGGTTGCCAGAGTGCAAGGTTCTTCCGGAACAACCGGTAAATTGACACTTGCTTCTTATACACAGGCAGATACGGAACTTTGGGGTGAATGCGTAGCTCGTTGTATGACAATGGCAGGATTGACTGACGAGGATATCATACATACATGCTACGGCTACGGCTTGTTCACAGGTGGTCTTGGTATTGATTTCGGTGCTAGAAAATTGGGCGCAATGGTAATTCCGATGTCGTCTGGAAATACACAGAGACAAATGATGTGTTTGCAGGATTTCGGTGCAACAGCCATTGCATGTACACCTTCCTATGCACTCTATTTGGCAGAGTCTCTTCGTGATGCAGGATTGGTAGATAAAATCAATATTAAGGCTGGTATTCTTGGTGCAGAACCTTGGACAGTGGAAATGAGAGAGCAGATTGAAAGCATTCTTGGAATTAAGTGCTTTGATATCTATGGCCTTTGTGAAATCTTAGGCCCAGGTGTTGCCATGGAATGTGTTCACCATAAAGGACTTCATATCCATGAGGATTATTTCTATCCGGAAATCTTAAACCCGGCCACAAATGCAGCATGTGCAGATGGTGAAACCGGTGAACTTGTATTTACAACCTTGACAAAAGAGGCAATGCCACTCATTCGTTACAGAACAAAGGATTTGACAAGCATTGACCACAGTACCTGTGATTGTGGTAGAACTCTTCCAAGAATTTCCAAATTCAAAGGTCGTACAGATGACATGAAGGTAATTCGTGGTGTCAATGTATTCCCAACCCAGGTAGAAGCAGCACTTCTCAGCATGGGCGGAGAGGTAGCACCTCACTACATGATGATTGTAGATCGTGAAAACAACATGGATAAACTGACTGTTATGGTAGAAGTGGATGAACGCTATTTCTCAGATGAAATCCGTGAATTGGAAGGATTGAAGAATAAGATTGCAGGTGTTCTTAAACAAGCACTTGGTATTGCGGTTCATGTGAAATTGGTTGAACCAAAGACGATTGCACGTAGTGAAGGAAAAGCAAAACGTGTCATCGATAATAGAAATCTAAACTAGGGAGGATTGGAAAATGACAATTAAACAATTATCTGTATTTTTGGAAAATAGAGAAGGTCGTTTGGATGAAGTATTACAAATGCTTGGAGCAAATGATGTAAATATTGTGGCATTGAGTTTGGCTGATACAGCAGACTATGGAATGCTTCGTATGATTGTTTCCGATCCTGTGAAGGGGAAGGCTGTGCTTAAGGAAGCAGGCATCACTTCAAAACTTACGGATGTGGTTGCGCTTCGTGTTCCGCATGCCGCAGGTTCACTCAGCAAAGCGATGCATGAATTGATGGTTGGCGGCGTAAACATTGAATATATGTATGCATTTGCAAATGGAGCTGATGCATCAGCTGTCATGAAATCTGATGATCCGGAGAAGGTTGTGACGATTTTAAGAGAAAATGGATTTGATGTGTGGGAAGCAGACGAAGCTTATCGCGCGAATTGCTAATGTATAATAGAGGTGTCGGGGATTAAGTGTTCTCCGGCACTTTTTTGTGCTATTTTTTGTAGAGATTATTTGTTTGGGAACTGTTATTCTAGAACCATGCAGTTTTGAAGATTTACGGTGCAATAATAGAAAATTGGAATCTGCACCGTAGTTTTCAAAATGAAAATCTTAAGGTTACGGTGCATAAGTTAAATTAATATTTGTACACCGTAAATATTCGGAGTAAAATCAAAAAAATCATCATTTCAAACTAAGATTAAGGATGTTTGGAGCAAAAAGAAAAATATTTAGCAAGAAAACTACGGTGCAGATACAGAATTTCATACGTTGCACCGTATTTTGGGAAAACAGACTTTTAAGATTACGGTGTAAGTAATTCAATTTAGAAGTTGCACCGTATTTTTAGAAAATAGACATTTAAGGTTACGGTGTAAGTAATTTAATTTACAAGTCACACCGTAAAACTGTAAAATATAGATGCCAGATATACAAAGCAGACATGAAAATAGGGTTATTGCGATAAATTAAATTGCAATAACCCTTTTTTTAATCTCATTTCCATTCATGCTTTTTATATAAACTGCATATTAAAAGGCACATATAAATTGTGATTAAAGTTTTACTACGTTGACTGCTTGTGGTCCTTTAGCTCCTTCTGTCAAATCATATTCAACAGCCTGACCTTCTTCCAATGTTTTGTATCCTTCCATGTTCAAACCTGAGTAGTGAACAAACACATCATTACCAGCTTCATCAGAAATGAATCCATAACCTTTTTGGTTGTTGAACCACTTAACTGTACCTTTGCTCATGTCTTTCTCCTCCATTATTTAATTGTACGTCAATACTTTAACAGAATAGCACAGACGCCCCACAGTGTCAATTATTTTAAGGCTTTTTTGGCAAATTCTGTATTTACTAAATCTTTATAAGGTGCACGTGTTGAAAGTTCTCCTGCGGAGTCGAGGATATCTTGTAGCAATTCAAAACTTTCTTTTTCAAAAATCAGGTCCGCTTTCCATGTATCCTGGTCGTAATAACGAGTCACAATTGTGGTAATCGTATCGATGTCTGTTTCTTCAAATTGTGGAGCAATTGCTTTTGCGATTTCTTCCGGCGTGTGGGACTGCACATAGTTCATACCCTTTTGAAGTGCATT
>JAZOMR010000125.1:0-32188 GCA_045654105.1 Faecalimonas sp.
AATTTGTCTATTATTACAATTTCTGCATATAAATTTTTTCTTCTGAACCCCATGGGGCAATTTTACGGTCTATTACATGAAAGCCGTATTTTTCATATAAATTTTCATGGTCGCTTACTATATGCACTTTATCAAAACCAACCATCTTTAAATAATCCATTGCATACTGAATCAGTTTTTGACTCAACCTATTTCCTCTGTATTCTTCACCAACGAACATATAGCCAATGTATGGTGTATAGCATACATTTGGAATACAATCTGTCTTTGCAACCGTACAATATCCACAGATTTTCTCATTGTCAAATGCAACTATAACTCATTCCCATTCCTTAAATACATTATTATCCATATCATTAGCTAATGATTTTCCTGCCTTCCATGAACAACTTTCTGCGTAATTTCTTACTCTGCTCCACAACTCATCTGATGGTGTAATAGTTTTAAAATTCATATTTTTCCTCCAAAATTTAAAATGTCTTTCTTCGTCCTTTACACTTCGATTGAAGTTTGCCTCATGTTATCGTAATTCTTATTTTCCCGTTCACATTTATGGAAATAACACAAACTCTTGATTCGGATACCCGAATTCTTCAATAAGCTTGCCTTCCACAAATCCAAATTTCTTGTACAATCCCCTCGGTGCAACCCCTTTTGAATCTCTTTCACGAAAAGTAGACACCGTAATAGGTCTTTCTCTATCCAATTTAGTAAGTGCTTCTATAAGCAGCATGGATGCGATACCATTTCTGCGATAACTAGGCGAAACTGCCAAGCAACATATCATATTGTGTTTGGCAGAAAAGAGCAAAACACCTACTATCTTTTCTTCCTCTTTAACACAGAGTGCCTCTTTTCTTCCCATAAATCGAAGAACTGTATTTTTGTGTTCCTCAATTTTATCGGATGTTTCTAAGCCTGGAAAGTTCCAACTAACATGACTTACTAATTCCATCCATGACACAATATCCTCAGGATTTCTATATTCTAATTGCATATTTATACCTCTAATTGTTTTACCATAATAACGTTACTGTCATATGTACCATCTTTGTGTTTCATTGCACATGGCCTTTCACCAATTCGAACAAACCCCATCTTCTCATACAACGCAATTGCCCTTTCGTTTCTACTTACAACTTCAAGTTCTATCTGTTCATATCCACATTCACGAGCCTTTTCCAATAGCAACGCTGTTAATTCACGTCCAATTCCTAATCCCCAATATTTCTCGTACAGGGCAATTCCCAATGAACATCTATGCCTTACTCTAAATTTTTCCTCTACTGCTGAAAAAGAGCAATTACCTGCCACTTTTCCATCAACCTCGGCAATGATCATTAAATCTCTTTCTGAATCTATAAACCACTTTAATATCTCTTTCTCTTGTTCAACCGAAATCTTTACTTCTTCTGGATATTTCAACAGGAAATCAGTCTCTGCTGCCGTAACTTTCAAATATTCAACCAATTTCACTGCATCTTCCATTTTTGGACTTCTTAATACACAGTTCTGTCCGTTTTTTAGTTGTACTTTCTTTTCTACGACCTTCATTATACATTCCTCTTACAAACTCAGTTATTAAACTCCACAGTCTTTATTTTCCTTCATACGCCTTTTTCAAAACTAGTTCAACAATTAATTCCAAATCTTTATGATATTTAGGTATCTCCATAGCTAACGCTTTCAAAAACAATAGTTTTTCTAGGGAAATAACAAGATAAGCTTCCTCTTCGATTGCATTTTCTTTTAGATATTTATAATCAAAAGTACATATCTGATTCCATATCTCAAAACCAAACTCACAGACTCCTATGTCTCCATACAAATCTTTAATATGTTCCGGATATTTCTTCACTAATTTAGCGTGGTCTTCGGAATGTACTACCAAATCAATATCGGCGCCCGCTTTCCTCAATTCATAATATTCCATTGCCTTACCGCCAATGAGTAATGGCTTATATTTAAATTTGTAATCAAGTATATCTAATCTAATGTCCATAGCTGTCCCCCGTTTTATCCAATGTTGATTCCACACTACAACCTATATCTTTCAAATATTCCCTAACCTGCTTCCTGTTTTTGAAAACAACCACCTCTATATTATTTGATTTAGTTAACAATTCGTAATAATTCTTGCGATGTTCCCCATTAAATCTCAATACATTACGATAAAGCACAATCTTGTTTGTATCAAAACATTCAATACACGTGCCTCCCATATCATCCCTTGTCTTTCCGTAATTTACAATAATTCTCTTGGTAATGCCCCAAAGACATCTAATTACATGAAAGTCAAAGTAAAATATGGTGTCACAGTATTTCATACGATGGGAAATCGTTCTATTAAAATTCCCATCTATAATCCACTCCGGTTCTTCCAATTCTTTCTGTAACAGACAGTCAAATTCCTCTCTTGATAGATGTTGCCAATTATCACACCAGTATATCTTATCAAGATGAACAAGAGGAAGATTCAATTTTAAAGCAAGTTTATTTGCAAATGTGGTTTTACCTGCACCTGCATTACCTATTATTAAAATTCTTTTCATGGCTTTTGTTTCCTTTGCAAAGTTATCTAAACTTCTCCATCCTATAAAGTTGCTCATCATCTACGCTGTCAATCCCATTTTTATAGTTGTATCCCATACGTTTGTAAAATCCACAAGCAGTTATCGAAGCTGGTATCTCAATACGTTTAGCCCGCAAAAAGAATTCATCATGTTCCAAAGTTTCAATGATTTTTCTTCCGACACCTTTGCCTTGATATTCTGGTAAAACAAATATCGTAAACAGACTACTTTCATCTTCCTTACCCCAATATGGACCAATTGCTCCACAACCAATAATGGTATTCCTATCGCAAACTACATAAAAATGAGTCCATTGAGCTCGCTCGATTAAGTGAGTTGGATAGAGTTTCTTTATATCATTCTCTATATAATCCTTTGAGTAATCTCTTATATTTGTTATTCTCAAAGTTTTGGCAATTAGTGCAGATACTTCTTCCGCATCTCCCATTTGAAATCTCCTAACTGCATATTGCACACGTTTTTCAAAACATGCAAGAACCAATCCTGGCTCCGTCTCCATACGTTTTCCAGTATCTTCAAATCCTACTCTCTCATAACACTTTCTATTTTTCACTAAATCTTCTGGGAAATCAACATAAAATACATTTATGTCCGAAAATTCTTTTTCACATAGCAAAATTGCTGTCTGCGCTATTCTATTACATTGCCGCTCTGGCTTAATGTAAACACGTTGCAAATAACATTCACCCTTTTTCAGTTCATCCAAAAAAGGAACTCTGCCCATACACTTATACGAAATACCACCAACAATTTTCCCATCTTCCAATATTGTAAAATAACGAAAGAACGGTGTTTTTAAACGTTTCAAAATATCTTCGGTTCCTCGCAAAAATGGATTTCCTTCGTCGTGATACCTCTCATATAATGGCTCAAAGGCCTGCTTTTGTATTGCACATAGTATCTCTGCATCTTGCTCTATTGTTGGTCTAATTGTTATCATAGTCATTTTCCTCCCTATTTCTTTCGAAACACATCCAATATATGATGTGTCGCACCTACCATATCCGGTCTTTCGCAGATATAGAAATGATATTTCAAATACAACTCAAACATTTCATCATCCATTGCATCTACTGTTTCCTTCATAAAGTTTGTGGCCATATCTGTCCCGAGATAATGCAAACGTTCTACATCAAAATTTGACATCAATTCATCTATGTCTTCTTTCCTGTTAAGTACAAACAATTCTTCTGGCCTAGATGATGCCTTAAATGTTATTGGGTTAACTAATGTTTTGAAGCGCTCATCGCGAATCATACCCTTCTGAAAGCAAAATTGAATCATTGTCGCATCATTATTGCAATATGCAGCATATATTACTCCATTCTTTTTTGTGACTCGTATTGCCTCAGAAAGTGCCCGTTCTTGGTCCTCTTTCGTATATAAATGATACATAGGACCTAATAACAAAGTAATATCATATGTATTGTTCTCAAAAGCAGATAAATCAACTGCATTTCCCTGGCAAATTGTAACCTGCTCGTTTGCCTTTGTGTTCTGTTTAAACACTTCTATGTTATGTTCTACCAGTTCAACCGCATCCACCTGGTACCCCTTTTGTGCTAATGCATGACTGTATTGTCCGGTTCCTGCTCCTATCTCGACAATTCGCATTCCCGGTTGCAGATACTTTTCTATATATCGCATTGTTGTCAAAAATTCCACCATGCCGTGTCGAGAACGCAAACGACCATCTTCATTGAAGTTCTCATAATATTTTGTCAATATACTCATTGCTTCCATAACACTTCCCCCATTCCAGTCTCCAAAGAAATCAAAAATCGCACCAAACATTGCTATATGTCTAGTGCGATTATTCTATGAGATACTTATCAAAAACAAATCCTTTATTTACATTCTCATTTATGCACAGACATATAAGACCTATCAGCTTATAACTGTGCATGTTTGTCATCAGTTATAAGCGAATACGCCAATCATTCATGTATGTGACATAATTAAAATGTAAATTACGATTCATTTGCTTTCTCCTTGTTTTAAATTTTTTATAATCCTATCACTGCTGGTGTGGTTTGTCAACAGCAATTTTGCTCTAACTCTGCTCCAGCAGATACCCAAATATATGCATGCTCAATTTCATCACATCGTGCCTTAGTAAATTGTTTTTTACTGTTACATAATCACCGCTAATCAACCTGTCCACCAAAGTCTCCATCTCTGCTCTGTCTAACTCCACCGGATCTTTTTGTTCTAAGGACTCATATCTGGTGGCCATATCTGCATCAATTTCCCCATCATTTGCAATGACAACGTCTATCTTGCGCTTTCCAAGATATTGATTTAATAACTTGACATGGTCAGATACTTTAAAACCTTCTGTCTCCCCTGGCTGTGTTACCATATTGCAGACGTACATAATTTTGCCCTTGCTGCGGTCAATTGCATTTACAATCTCATCGCAGATAAGATTTGGAATAATGCTGGTAAACAGACTTCCCATACTAAGAAGAATTAAGTCCGCATCCTCTATTGCTTTTACCGCTTCCTTCGTTGGCACCGGTTCTTCCTTATAGTAGACACGCTTGATTTTATTCGTATTGACTGTAATCTGGTGTTCCCCTTCTACAATGCTTCCGTCCTCCATCTCACCCATCAATACCACATTATCTTCCGTCAACGGAACAACTTTACCTTTTAAGTTGAACACTTTACTCAAAGCTTCTATCCCATCTGACAAATTTCCTGTAATCTCAGAGGATGCTGTAAGTAATAGGTTTCCCACCGTGTGTCCGTCTAAATCACTGGTTGTTCTAAAACGATAATTAAAAAGCTCCATCACAAGAGGCTCTGTCTCTGACAAAGCAACCAACACTCTTCGTATATCACCAACTGCTGGAATACTAAATTCCTCTCTTAAAACTCCTGTACTGCTGCCATCATCACATACGGATACAATAGAAGTTAAATCAACCGGAAACTCCTTCAATCCACGAAGCAAGGTTGAGGAACCGGTTCCACCACCTAATACAACTACCTTTCTTTTCATAGTCCTTATAACACCTCACTATTAGATATACTTACTTTTTAAATCTACGTTTGCTGTTCCATTCTCCAATGACTTCATTTACCGTAGAAACTGTCACGAACGCACTTTGGTCAATGGAATGCAGATAATTTAACAGTGCCGCATACTCACTTCTCGTAAGAATCGTTACAATCTCTGTTTTTTCTTCCTTCTTATAGCCACCGACTGCCTGGTATAACGTCACACCACGCTTTAATTCATTTGTAATAAATTCCTGTATCTGCTCATAATTAGACGACAGAATGCAGACACGCTTTCTACGATTATAACCATCGATAAAATTATCCAGAATAATTCCATTTGCATAAGTGGCAAGGATACTCATTACCAAAGTCTTTTTATCATATACTAAAATCGACGAAAATGCCGTTATCATACCCGCAATTGACATGGATTTACCCAACTCAATATGTGCATACTTGTTTATAATCTTTGCCACAATATCGAGACCGCCGGAGGATGCATTTACACGAAACAAAAGCGCAATCCCCACACTCACCACCAGCAGATAGCAAATGGTATCTAGTAAAACATCATTCGTCAAAGATTGATTGTTCGGAAATGCAAACTCGAAAATCCCAAGAAATATCGGCAATAAAACAGATGAATAAACCGTTTTGCCGCCAAACTCTTTTCCTATAAAAATAAATCCAATCACTAAAAGACCAAGATTTAAAATAAAGGTTAACACTGAAATCTTAATCGGTATAAAATTAGCCAATACCATAACCAAACCCGTCAAGCTTCCGGCCACCACATTACTCGGAAGCATAAAAAAGAACACCCCGGTCGCAACAATCAGCGTTCCTATTGTCACAATACTATATTCCTTTATCAATGCTTTCATACTATTAACATCTTTCTTCACTAAAATTTTTATCGATTAACTTACAGTATTCCCGAAAGGCTTCTGTTTCTTGCATTGCATCCCTCAACGACTCACGGATGCTTTTATAATACCATCCAATTACCTGCTTGTCCTTCATCCGAAAACGATTCCAAAGCTCCTCGCCACATTCCGGATAATCGCGGTCAATATCACGCATATTAGAAAGCTTGTCCGCAAGACCAATCATTTGAATCTCTTTCGGTGCCACCTTTAAATGCGCAATGGTGTGACTTTTTCGCTCCATCCACGTCTTGGACTTATCCTCACTCTCCTGCGCTACAAGTTCCGCGACGCGGTCTGTAAATGCCTCCCGAATATTATCTTCTGTAACACCCTCACAATCCTCAATAGTATCGTGTAAAATCGCAGCACATATCACTTCCTTGTCATCCGTCATCGTAGACACAATCTGCGCCACCTCCAGCGGATGTGTAATAAACGGTCTTGTTGTCCCCTTTCGCATCTGGCCTTCATGAGCCTTTGTTGCAAATGCAATGGCTTTTTTTATCACTGTCAGCTTCCACCTTTTTTCAAATATACATACATTATAAAACAAATCGCCTTTACCGTCCACAAAATTCATAGTATAATATAAGTAATTTAAAGATACGGGGGACGTAAATATGAATAAAAAAACGGTACTTGTAACAGGAGCTTCCAGAGGAATCGGACGTGCCATCGCTCTTGCATTTGCAAAAAATGGTTATCATGTATTCCTAAACTGCAACCATTCCATCACAGAACTTGATAAAGTACGCGAAGAGATTGAAGCCATGCCAAAGGGCTCTTGCGATATGGTAGTCGGTGATGTTGGAAATCCGAAATCAGTAGATGAAATGTTTAAACGAATCTATAAACAATGCGACGCTTTAGACGTGTTGGTAAACAACGCAGGAATTGCACACATTGGGCTTATAACTGATATGTCAGACAAAGAGTGGTCTCGTATGCTTGATACCAATTTATCTTCTGTGTTCTACTGCTGCCGTGCAGTTGCACCGGAAATGGTATCAAAAAAAAGCGGAAAGATTATCAACATTTCTTCCATGTGGGGAACTTCAGGAGCTTCCTGTGAAGTGGCATACTCAGCTACAAAAGCCGGCGTACATGGCCTAACCAAAGCACTGGCAAAAGAACTGGCTCCAAGCAACATTCAGGTAAATGCCATTGCTTGCGGTGTCATCGACACAACCATGAACGGGCACTTAAGCGATGAAGATAAACTGATTCTAAAAAATGAGATTCCTGCCGGACGTTTCGGCACACCGGAAGAAGTCGGCGAATTGGCTGTTCAATTGGCAGAAACACCTTCTTATCTTACAGGACAGATTATTGGATTTGATGGTGGATTTATTTAGATTTTGTAACTGTTCAGAGCCAAGCAAAATTTTATAAACAGACGTAAAATGCTTGCGTTGGTTCTGAACAGTTACTAGATTTTCATAAAAATTTCTCTTGCCCTAATTTCACATTGACGCACTTCGTGTATATCTCAAATGCTGCAGGAATTGGATATTCTTTCTGGATTTCCTCCGGATGAATAAAGAGCATATTCTTTGTACATGATTTTTCCAACTCATCCACACGCACTCGATATCCCATCATATGCCATTCCACATGACTGAAAATGTGTTTTCCATCTTCCAATTTTTGAATTCGAAGTGGTGCGAGTCCAATCTCCTTACAATAGGCAACCACTTCTGCCTCCGTCATATGTCCTTCCAAATTCGGAAATTCATAAAGTCCTGCAAGCAATCCCCTGCTTGGACGCTTTTGTATTGCCAAAAAGTCGCCGTCTTGAATCACTAAAATCGTTCGTTTTTCTACCCTTCGCTCCTTCGCCTTCGCCTTCACCGGCAATTCATCCTGAATTCCCTTTTGATTTGCCTCGCATAAATGAGCCAGTGGGCACACATCACATTTCGGTGCACCGTTTGGTACGCAGACAATGGCACCAAGCTCAATTAGTCCTTGATTAAAATCACAGGCTGCATCTTTTGGTATCACTGCCTCTAACTGTTCCTCCACTTTGGTCTTAGTACTTGCTTTCATGATGTCATCATAACTTCCTGTGACCCTGGAAATCACACGAAGTACATTCCCATCCACCGCCGGTTTCGGAATGCCAAATGCAAAGGAACCAATTGCCCCTGCTGTATAATTGCCAATACCGGTTAGACTGCGGATTGCTTCAAAGCTACTTGGAAACTCACCACCGTGTATGTCCATAATCTGCTGCGCCGCCTTTTGCATGTTGCGCACACGGTTATAATAACCAAGTCCTTCCCACAATTTTAATAATTTATCTTCCTCAGCATTTGCTAAATCAGATACAGTCGGAAGTGCTTCTAAAAATCTGGCATAAAATGGCTTTACAGCCTCCACTCTGGTCTGCTGCAGCATAATTTCAGAAATCCAGATTCGATACGGATCTTTGATATCTCTCCACGGTAAATCTCTCTTGTTTTCCCGATACCAGTCTACAAGCGGCTCTGCCATCTGATGCAAGCCTTCATGGCCCAAAACAACAGGTACTTCCTTCGTAATCTCGATACTGTCCTTTTCCACCTGACACTCATAAGCCAAGACATTTACTCCTGCCTTACTTGCCTTTTGAAGAGCCTCTCCAAAGGCAGCGTGCATTATCATATTTGGTGCAAAATATGTTACATCCTTCATCTGAATCACAAAGAAGATATACGCTTCATAGCCTGCCTTCACGGCCTCGATAAGCTCCTCCACATGCTTCACGCCACGCTCTGTTGGTGCATCCGGAAAACGGACCACTCCATTATCCTCTAACGTCACACCCTTGATTTCCATAAAAATCTTGCGTTCATCCGTTTCAATATATAAGTCAAATCTAGAGTTTCCAAAAGTAGTTTCCGGTTTGACCAGCGTGGCATCTGGGAAAAGATTCCCTTCTCGAATCCATTCCTCCACAACTTTATTTGGAATCTGGGAATCCATATTTACCATACGTTCCCCTTTTTCCACAGCGATTAAATCCCACTGAGTCTTTCGCTCCGGATTGTCTGATTTCTGTACATAGACGGTTGCACCTGGCACCAGCAGTTCCGCACATCGACCTGTGTTTTTTACATGTACAGTTTCTCTTTTTCCTAAAATTTCCACATACGCAATAAAGCGATTAGGGCGCTCCAAAAAGCGCCCCATTTCTATTCTTTCATACTTCATTCTATAATACCTTTGATAAAAATTCTTTCAATCGTTCATCCTGTGGATTTTCAAAGAATTCCTTCGGTGCATTTTCTTCTTTGATGACACCTTCATCGATAAATACCACACGATTAGCAACTTCTTTTGCGAATCCCATTTCATGAGTAACAACCACCATGGTCATTCCTTCATGAGCAAGCTCTTTCATAAGCTCCAGAACTTCTCCAACCATTTCCGGGTCAAGCGCAGAGGTTGGCTCATCAAATAGAATTACGTCTGGATTCATGGCAAGGGAACGAATAATTGCAATACGTTGCTTTTGCCCACCTGATAATGTAGATGGATATACATCTGCCTTGTCTTCCAAACCAATACGTTTCAAAAGCGCCATTGCCTGCTCTTTTGCTTCCGCCTTGATGTCCTTTTTTGTTTTCTTATTGTCTGGATTTTCCTTATTCCATTTTCTTAAAGACTTGCATCTTACATGTACCGGAGCAAGCATAATATTTTCCAATACAGTCTTGTTGTTAAATAAATTAAAATGCTGGAATACCATACCCATATGCTGACGGTGTTCATTGATATCTACTCTCATATCTGCAATGTCCACACCTCTAAAAATAATGCTTCCGCCTGTCGGGTCTTCCATACAGTTTAGGCATCGAAGGAAAGTACTCTTTCCGGAACCTGATGCTCCGATAACGGCCACAATGTCTCCCTTATTAATCGTGATATCTATTCCTTTAAGAACTTCCACATCACCAAAGCTTTTTCTAAGATTATTTACGTCTATCACTTTTTCCCAGGCTCCTTTCCATCAATCTCACAAATAATGAAATAATGAGCACCAATATAATATAAATGAGCGCCATTACTAAGTACGGAACCATAAATTCATAACTATTGCTTCCTATATAGCTAAATGCAACATAGAGATCCGCTGCTCCCACAAAACTTACAACAGAAGTTTCCTTTATTAACACAATAAATTCATTTCCTAATGTTGGTAAAATATTCTTTACCGCTTGTGGAATCACAATTTTCATCATACTAGTCCCAAAACTAAGACCAACTGCACGTCCTGCTTCCATTTGTCCCGGATCCACAGACTGAATTCCACTTCGCATGATTTCTGATATATACGCTCCACTATTAAGCCCAAATACCAACATAGATACTTGAAGTCCTGTAATATTCCATCCCATGAGTGGAAACAGTACATAATAAAATATCAAAAGCTGAACAACCATTGGTGTTCCTCTAAATAATGCCACATAGAAGCTACAGATTGCATTTAATATTCTTGGTAAAACCTTATATTTCGGGAGAACTCTTACTGTTGCAATTAAGGTGCCAATTAAAATACCTACAATTAAACCCGTAACCGCAATAAGAAGGGTATTTTCCAACCCTTCTATCACTTTAACATATCCATTTTTCTCTAAAAATACTTCAATAAAACTGTCTATCTTTTTTCCAAAATCGCCCATAATTGTTCCTTATTTTGCAGAAGTTACGCCTTCCGGAGTTCCGTCACCAAAATATTTATTAAAGATTTCTTCCAATGTTCCATCTTCTTTGATTTTCTTAATAAAATCATTTACTTGTTCTAAAAGTTCCGGTTGTGTTTTGTCAACACCAAATGCATATTCTTCTTCAGTCAGATTATATTCCAATACTTTAGCTGTTACTGCATTTTCTGCTTGCATTGCATTAATTGACTCTGTAATCGCTGCTGCAGGAGCTGCATCAATAATCACATAATCAATATTTCCGTTAATCATATCTTGGATTGCAAGGGAACCATTCTTGTATGTTTTGCAGGTCGCTTTCAATCCATCAAATCCCCACTCTTCATCACCTTCTACAAAGAACTGTCCTGTTGTTCCTTCCTGCACACCGATTTTCACATCTTTAGATAAAGCATTTAATGCTGCCATTACAGATTCCAAATCTGTGCAATTTGCAAACACTGTATCATCACTTGGAACAACTAATTTTTGAGATGCTTCGTAGTATGATTCCGTAAATGTTACGTGTTCTTCTCTCTTTTCATTTACTGTCAAGCCAGCCATTGCAATATCACATTTCTGCTGTCCTACTGATAAACACACCGCATTAAAATCCATATTGTCAATTACAAGTTCTTTTCCAAGTTCGTCTGCTAATAATTTAGCGATTTCCATGTCTACACCATAATAAGTATCTCCATCCATGTACTCGAATGGTTCGAATGATGCATTTGTTGCTACTACCAATTGATTTTTGTTTTTGTCATCTTCATTTGCTGTTTTGTCACCACATGCTACCATAGACAATGCCATGACTGTTACTAACAATAAACTCACTATTTTTTTCATTTTTCATTCCTCCGTTTTTATAAATATTAATTTTATTTGCATAAAAATTCAATTGCTGTTCTCTATTTTACACATGCACTTTAATTTGTCAAGCATTTTTATGCACCATTTTAATATTTTATGCATTTGTTAGTAAAAAATATCCCAAAACTAATACCCCAAGGACAATTCGATACCATCCAAACACTTTAAAATCATTCTTTTTGATATATCCCATAAGGAATTTAATAGCAATGATCGAAATAACGAATGCTACAACACATCCTACAGCAAGCATTGCAATCTCCATTCCTGTCATTCCTGCACCCTCCATAAAGAATTTAAGGAGTTTGATTCCACTTGCACCAAACATAACCGGAATTGCAAGGAAAAAGGTGAATTCTGCAGCCACATATCTGGATACTCCCAAAAGTAGTGCTCCGATAATGGTTGCCCCCGAACGTGAAGTTCCTGGAATTAAGGACAACACTTGAAATACTCCAATTAATAATGCCGTCTTATATGTCAAATTAGATAAGTCAGTTACACTTGGTTTGTTCTTCTTATTCCAATTTTCAATTACAATAAAAAGTACACCGTATACAATCAGCATAATGGAAACGACAATATAATTATGGAAATGCTCTTCCATCCAATCATCAAATAAAATTCCCAGCACAGCAGCAGGAATACATGCCACCACAACCTTAAACCACAAATCGATGGTTTGTACTTTTTGTTCCTTCGTCTTCTTTGGCGAAAATGGATTCAATTTATGGAAATACAATACCACAACTGCCATAATAGCGCCCAATTGAATCACTACATTAAACATTTCCTTAAATGCATCACTGGCATTTAATTTAACAAACTCGTCTACCAAAATTAAGTGTCCGGTACTACTGATTGGAAGCCACTCGGTAATCCCTTCCACAATACCTAGTAAAATTACTTTTAAAATCTCAAACATTGCCCTACCCTCTTTTTATTTTAATACAAATCGTTCAATTGCTTTTGCGGCGCCTTCTTCATCATTTGGCACTGTCACATAATCTGCAATCGCCTTTACTTCTTCATGACCATTTTCCATAGCAACTGCAAATCCAACCGTGCGAAGCATTTCATAATCATTCATGCCGTCTCCGCAAGCCATCATTTCTTCTACACTGATTCCAATATTCTCACCTAAGCGTTTTAAGCCATCCCCCTTATTGGTTCCAGCCGCATTTACTTCATGGTTATTTCCAAATGCCCCTGTAACTTCCAGCCCCGGAATCTCTGCCAGCTGCTTAGCCGCCAATTTCTTTTCATCCCTGCTGTGAAAAATACCATGCAATTTATCCAGCGGACGATTAAATTTATACAAGGTTTCTTTCACATCCTCAACCGGATTTCTTGTCGTTAACATATATTCGCGCATCGGCGGTGTTGGGAAATAATGTTCTAGCTTCGCCATACCTTCTGCCTGTGTATATCCAATACCGTCTACAAATATTTCATAGATGTCATCATATTGCGCAAATACATCCAGCACCTTTGCTGCTGTTTCCACAGGAATCAGATTCTCATATATGGTTTTTTTCTCTTTTAAATCTACAATTCGTGCGCCATTTGATGACACCACATAACGCATGCCCGGAAACTCCAACAGTTCCTTTGGAATTGCGGAAATCGGTCTCCCACTAGATACGACCACCTCACAGCCCTGTGCAATTGCCTTTTCAAGCACCTCTCTAGAATAATCCGTCAGTTTTTTATCTGTCGTAAGAAGTGTACCGTCCAAATCCAGCGCAATTAACTTAATTTCTTTATTCATGTATATTCATCTCTTTTCATATCATACTCTTTTTATATAGAGTCTGTCTTAACAGACTCAGTATAACAAAATTTGCGTCTAAGCGCAATTTATTGTATAATGTTTTCGCACACTTTTTGAGAAAGGAATTTATATGAGGTTTAAGAATTCAAAATTTGTGATTCGTATCAGTGCTCTTTTGATTGCATTGGTTGTTTTTTCTGTTTCGGTATTTCCGACACAGGCTACAAAAGATGTGGAAGAATTAGAAAATGCCACATCTAATATGGAATCAAATGTTTCAAGTTTAAACAAGGAACTGGACAGTATCGTAAAACAGATCAAAAAAACCGGGAATCGTTTAGAAGAAACGAAGAAAGAGCTGGCGATTGCTAAGGGTGAGGAAGATGCCCAATACGAATCTATGATGCATCGAATTAAATATATGTATGAAAGCGGAAATTCTAGTCTATTAGAACTCCTTCTTTCCTCTTCATGCCTTCCAGAATTTATTAACCGTGCCGAATACATTTCTCAGGTTACGGAATATGACAGAGATATGTTGGAAGAACTTGCTGAAACTAGTAAAACCATTTCAGAAAAAGAAGAACAGCTTTTAGAAGACCAGAAATATTTGGCGTCCTTGCAAAAAGATTTGGACAAAAAAATCGATGCGGCTTCTGATGAATTGGATAGCTACAAGGTAAAATTAAAAAAGGCGAAGGAAGATGCAAAAAAACTGGAAGAAGAAGCCCAAAAAGAAGTGAAGCCGGTTAAACCGGAGAAAGAGAATTCCGACAAAGATTCTGATAAAGAATCCAGTGGTTCTTCCAATGATTCTTCCATTTCAGCCACGGCTTCAGATGTAGAACTGTTAGCGGCTCTGCTTGAATGCGAGGCAGGCACATCCAACTACGAAGCTCTGCTTGCCGTTGGTTCTGTTGTGGTTAACCGCATGAAACACCGCAACTATCCTGATACCGTTCGTGGAGTTATCTATCAAAGTGGACAATTCCCTCCTGCTCACGACGGCAAGGTGAATCGAGTCTTGAAACGCGGGGTAAAAGCCTTGTGTGTACAGGCCGCACAGGATGCACTGTCTGGTAAGAACAATGTGGGCGACTGCTTAAGTTTTCGCGCATCCAGTTCTGGAAGACCTGGAATTGTGATTGGAGATAATGTATTTTTCTAGATGTAAGGTGTATAGCCGATATAAGACAGGGGATAAATCCGTTTTACAGATTTATCCCCTGTTTCTATCCATACTATTTTACACAGACACTATTTCATAGTTGGTTGTGTCAAAATATTTTTTACATGATCAATTTCTTGTTGTGTTGCTTTAGAAGCTGGCACATAGTAGCTCTTTTCACGAGCAATGTGATACAATTTTTCCTGTGACATTTCACATTCATTACGAATCTGTTTTAAGCATTGTTTCAATTCTTTGTTTTCTGTTTGCGGAATAATTTCTCCAAACATTTTTAATTCTCCGTTTACTCCTACAAGAGCATCGGAAACCATTGTTTTTTCATTCATCTTCTTTTCCTCCCTCTTATAAGAACTTCATTAAATCCTGTTTGTTTTTCATTGCTGAGTTTGCAGCATCCTGGAATAACTGTTTTACCTGTGGGTCTTGTGCTTGATTTGCATAGTCTGTCATTTTGCAGTGTGTTGTTTCATAGCCAGTAATTAAATGACGTAAGTTTTGTAAATCTAAAACTGAGATTTCTGACATGTCTTTTTCCTCCTCATAATTTCTTTGATTTTCAAATATAGTATGTAGAGTTGAAGTTTTTTTATACATTTTTTGATTTTAAACTATTGCATTAGGCATATGCGTTTTTTTTAATAAATGCTGCCCAACTTTTTTTCTTTTTTAGGCAACTACTGTAAACTCTTTTGTCAGTGCCTATATTTTATATAAAATTTGACTATTTTGTATTGTAACCATACAATGTTTTTCTATATGCCTAATCACTTAGGCAGCAAACCTTGCAAAATCTTCTCTTTGCCTAACCCACTTGCAGCAAATCTGCAAAAATCTTCTCTATGCCCAACCCACTTGCAGCAAACCTTGCAAAATCTTCTCTTTGCCTAACCCACAAAACAAAAACGGCTCCGCAAATCCATTGCAGAGCCAAGAAAATTCAAAAACTATTCATATTTAATTTCAACAAGCACAAGTCCATGTGCCGGAGCTGTCACCCCTGCTGCCTTGCGGTCTTTTGCTTCCAATATCTCTTTTACTTTCTCCGGTTCATAGAAACCTCGTCCCACACGAACCAAAGTGCCCACTATAATGCGAACCATATTATATAAGAATCCATTTCCGGTAATGCGTATGGTAATCTCATTTCCGTTTGTTAAAATATCCAAGGCAGTAATAGTGCGCACTGTATTTTCAACATCCGTTCTCACATTGCAAAAGCTCACAAAATCATGCTCCCCAACCAAATAAGAAGCCGCCTGACGCATTTTATCAATGTCAAGCACATAGGACACAAAATAATTGGTCAGTCTTTTGGTTGGAATCGGAATCCTTGTGTTGATAATATGATATTCGTAAGTCTTGCTGCAATTACAATATCTCGGATGAAAATCCAGTGGAACTTCCTCGGATTTGGTAATCACAATATCATCCGGAAGTCTTTGATTTAAAGCAACTGCAATTTTCTCTGCAGGAATGGTAGTCTCTGTATCAAAGACAGCCACATTTCCCATAGCATGCACACCGGAATCCGTTCGACTCGCGCCGACTACAAGGATCTCCTCTCCAGTCATTTTGGAGAGTGCCTTATTCAAAATCTCTTCAATGGTAATTCCATTTGGCTGAATCTGCCAGCCGCAGTAATTAGTCCCATCATAAGCAATTGTTAGTTTTATTCGTTTCATATCTTACCTGCCAACCAGCACCGCAACCACAAAATACACTATCATAATTGCGTATGCGATATAATCTTTTTTCTGATATACCAGCGGTTTCATCTTCGTGCGCCCTTCTCCCCCACGATAACACCTTGCTTCCATTGCCATGGCAAGGTCTGTTGCACGGCGAAATGCAGAGACAAAAAGCGGCACAAGAATCGGTATCATAGCCTTTGCCTTTTGAATAATGTTCCCGCTTTCAAGGTCTGCTCCCCTTGCAATCTGCGCCTTCATTATCTTGTCTGTTTCCTCTAACAAAATCGGAATAAAACGAAGCGCAATTGACATCATCATTGCAATCTCATGCACCGGTAATTTAATTTTCCTAAGCGGCCAAAGTAGCTTTTCTATTCCATCTGTCAAGGCATTCGGTGTCGTTGTGAATGTCATCAGTGAAGAGCCTAGAATCAGATAAATCAAGCGTACCGTCATAAATCCTGCTGTGCGAAGTCCTTCGTCTGTAATTTTAAATACCCATGCTTCAAAAATAACAGTTCCCGTCTTTGTCAAAAACAGGTTAAAGAGCACCGTAATCATAAGTAGCATAATCACCGGTCGTAACCCTTTGACAATAAACTTGAATGGTACTTTTGAAATACGAATAATACTGGCTAAAAATATAGTTGCAACAACATAGCCCCAAATGTTTTGAAAACAAAACAATGAAATCAAGAAAAGAAAAGTACATACAATCTTAACTCGTGGGTCCAATCGATGCAGTTTACTATTGGCCGGATAATATTGCCCTATTGTAATATTCCTAATCATCGTTTCTCCAATCTATTTTTTCAGTGTCTGCGCAATCGTTTCTACTGCTTCTGAAATGGTGGTTGCCTGGGTATTCACCGGAAGTCCCTTTTCAGCAAGTGCATGCATCATGTATGTCACCTGTGGTGCGGCAAGCCCCACTTTTTCCAACTCTTCATAATGTGCGAATACGTTTTTCGGCACATCATCAAACATTTTACTTCCCTTGTTCATAACCACAATACGATCCACATATTTCGCAATATCCTCCATACTATGTGACACAAGGATGACTGTCAGATTTCCTTCTTTTTGCAAATGTGCAATCTGGTCCAAAATCTCATCTCGGCCTTTTGGGTCCAGTCCTGCTGTTGGCTCGTCCAACACAAGCACCTTTGGTTTCATTGCCAATACACCCGCAATCGCTACACGGCGCTTCTGTCCACCCGACAAATCAAACGGTGAACGCTCGTAGTATTTTTCTGGAAGCCCAACCAGCTTCAATGCTTCGATTGCACGTTCCTTACACTCCTCCGCTGACAAGCCTTGATTCTTCGGTCCAAAGCAAACATCAGTTAGAACATCTATCTCAAATAATTGGTGCTCCGGATATTGGAATACCAATCCTACTTGATTACGAAGCTGGCGAAGATTATATTTTTCACCATAAATATTTTCACCCTGATAATAAATCGCCCCGTCGGTTGCTTTGATTAAGCCATTCAAATGCTGAATCAAGGTGGATTTACCGGAACCTGTATGTCCGATAATTCCAACAAACTGTCCCTCGTATATGTCTAGACTGACATCTTTTAATGCGTGCTTTTCATATGCATTTCCAGGACTGTAAATGTAATTGACATGGTCTACTTTGATAAGTGCTTGTCCCTTTTCTACCGCGCCAGATTGTGGTTCTTGGCTCTCCACGCATTTTTCAGTTGCCGCACCATTTGCTGCCTTTCCATCTGTAGTCTTTCCATCCACTGCCTTTTCGCACCGTGATAGTGCTTCCACCAACTCTTCTGTGGTTAAAACAGCATCAGGAATGTCATATCCCTTTTTCTTTAATTCATGTGCCAGCAATGTCACTTGCGGCACATCAAGGCGGTATTTCTTCAGGGTCTCCACCTGACTGAAAACCTCTTTCGTGGTGCCGTCCATCACAACGTGCCCTTTATCCATAACAATGACACGGTCTGCTCCCACAACCTCTTCCATATAGTGTGTAATTAAGATAACCGTTACCTTCTCTTTTTTGCGAAGTTCCTCAACGGTTCTTAAAACTTCTTTTCTACCATTCGGGTCAAGCATCGCCGTTGGCTCATCCAAAACAATACATTTTGGTCGCATGGCAACAACACCTGCAATTGCAACTCGTTGCTTTTGACCACCAGACAATTTATTTGGTGAGTGATGACGGTATTCTATCATGCCAACTGCAGACAGACTTTCTTCCACACGTTTCCATATTTCCTCTGTTGGCACACCTAGATTCTCAGGTCCAAATCCAACATCCTCTTCCACAACCGTTCCGATAATCTGATTATCCGGATTCTGGAAAACCATTCCTGCACTCTGTCGTACATCCCAGATATTGTCTTCTGCACTAGTATCTTTACCGTCTACCCACATGGTTCCGCCAGTTGGAACTAAAATCGCATTCATATGCTTCGCCAGCGTAGACTTTCCAGAACCGTTATGTCCTAAGATGGCGATAAACTGTCCTGGTTCTATATCTAAATTAATCTCGTCAATGGCACGATGTGCACCAATCACGTTACCTTCGTCGTCGTGCTTTTTATATTCAAAAATCAATTTATCTGTCTTAATCATACGCATTGACGTGCTCCTTTCAAATCTAATCAATCAAGTATAACATACTTTAGTTTTATTGACAAATACAACTGTGAATTATAAAATATGTAACAGCAATATTTTTATACAGAAAGGAAATAAATATTATGGCAAATCCAATTGTAACAATCGAAATGGAAAACGGGGATATCATGAAAGTAGAATTATATCCTGAAGTTGCACCAAATACAGTTAACAACTTTATCTCATTAGTAAAGAAAGGATTTTATGACGGATTAATTTTCCACCGTGTGATTCGTGGATTTATGATTCAAGGCGGATGTCCGCAAGGAACCGGAACAGGCGGCCCTGGTTACCAAATCAAAGGTGAATTCCTTCAAAATGGTTTCCCAAATAGTTTGAAGCATGAACCAGGTGTTATCTCTATGGCACGTGCAATGCACCCAGATTCAGCAGGTTCTCAATTCTTTATCATGCATGAGACATCACCACACTTAGACGGTTCTTATGCAGCATTCGGTAAAGTAACAGAAGGTATGGACGTAGTCAACAAGATTGCAGAAGTTCCAACTGCTTGGGGAGATAAGCCATTCGAAGCTCAAGTGATGAAATCTGTGACCGTAGATACACAAGGCGTAGAATACGACGAACCAGAAAAATGCTAATATCATTAATTTTGTGTTGGTAAATATCCTATATGGGTATTTACCATCTTTTTTTTGCCCTCTATACCCAGAAAATGTAAAAAATATTGAAAAAAATGGTCATTTTTTAACTTGAATTTCTATAAACATCATTATTCCTCATAGAAATACCCATGATTTCGCAAAATCATGGGTATAGACAGCCTTCACCTACTATATTATAGAAAGTCATAATTTAAAATCTTCAAGTTACTCCAAATTCAATATCTGCGACAGCACTTCAATGATAATCTCATTGGTGCACGCCTTTGTGTATCCCATAAAATGTAGGGAAATCTCATCCTGTTTTTGTGCTTCCGTCAAAGTGTCGTCATGTTTTGTCTCATCAATTAATTTGATAAGCTGAGGTGTCATTTCCTCATACATTTCAATCGTTGTCTCAGAAACTAATTTACGAAGTTCCTCTTTCGTTCTTGGTACCATATGCTCTCTCCTATCCAATATTCCTTACTTTAAAATCTCTCTCTGCTTCTCGCTTCTGGTCTTTTTTCGCAATATCATCACGCTTATCGTATAATTTCTTACCCTTTGCGAGACCAATTTCCACCTTCACAAGACTGCCTTTCAGATAAACCTTAAGCGGAACCACGGTCATTCCCTTTTCCTTTATCTTACCAAGCAACTTGTTAATCTCTGCCTTATGAAGTAACAGTTTCTTTACACGAAGTGGGTCCTTATTGAAAATATTTCCCTTCTCATAAGGACTTACATGCATGCCATAGATAAACACTTCACCGTTTTCAATACGAATAAATGCTTCCTTAATAGAGCATTTCCCCATACGAAGTGACTTTACCTCAGTACCATGCAGGGAGATGCCTGCCTCATATGTGTCTAAGATAAAAAAGTCATGA
This sequence comes from Faecalimonas sp., assembly GCA_045654105.1. Taxonomy (GTDB): domain Bacteria; phylum Bacillota; class Clostridia; order Lachnospirales; family Lachnospiraceae; genus Faecalimonas. The sequence continues at coordinate 20,892 of JAZOMR010000125.1, forward strand.
TATGCTTTTTTATTATTTGCAATTAACTTAATCGATTCTTTTGACATAATCGTCTATCCCTTTCTATGTAAACCATGCAAGCCACAGACCATCGGTGGCACAAGAGTCTGCAAGCAAACTCTTTAGCCAACACCTGCCTGTGACTGATGGCATTTATGATTCAAACTCAAAATCAATGGTTCTTTCCAGCCTGTTGGCGCCAATCACTCGCACCATGACAGTTTGTCCGAGTTTATACGTTTTCCCCGTATGCTCTCCAACCATCTCATAGATATCCTCTATATAATTATAATGGTCATCATACATATTTGTCACGTGAATTAATCCTTCAATCGTATTCGGAAGTTCGACATAAACTCCCCATTTTGTAATACTTGAAATCACGCCTTCAAACACTTCACCTATGCGCTCTGCCATATACTCAACCTTCTTGAGTTTGATGGTTTCTCTTTCTGCTTCTTCTGCCAGACGCTCCCTCTCACTGGATTTCTTTGCAACCTCAGTCAGAATTACATCATAGTGAGCTCTGCGGTCATCATTCATTCTGCCACGCAGATTTTCCTTGATAATTCGGTGGATTTGCAGATCTGGATACCTTCTAATCGGCGATGTGAAATGACAGTAATAGGATGCTGCCAATCCAAAATGCCCCGTGTTCTCCGGCGTATATTTTGCCTGTTTCATAGAACGAAGTGCCAAACGGCTAATCAATGCTTCCTCTGCAGTTCCCTCTACTTTGGCAAGTAATTTCTGAATCTCCTTTGGTCTCACTTCCTTGTTGGAAATGTGCAAAGAATGACCGAAATTGTTGATAAATGTCGCAAGCTTTTTCACCTTATCTTCATCCGGCGATTCGTGGGTACGATACACAAACGGAATTTCCTGCCAGAAATAATCCTCTGCCACTGTTTCATTGGCAAGGAGCATGAAATCTTCAATAATCTTCGTTGCCACATTTCTATCATAAGGCTTGATATCGATTGGTCTTCCATTTTGATCCAAAACCATCTTTGTCTCTGGAAAATCGAAGTCAATAGAGCCTCGTTGTCTACGTTTTTCGCGCAAGATTCTGGAAAGCTCTGCCATCAGTTCAAACATTGGAACCAATTCTTTATAACGCGTGGTCTCAGCCTCATCTTCCTCTTCCAAAATCTTCTTCACGCTGGTGTAACTCATACGCTCATCAATGCGTACAACGGTTTCCGCGATTGTATGGTCAATCACGGCACCCTTTTCATTGATTGTCATAATACAGCTAAGCGCCAGACGGTCTACACCGGCATTCAAGGAACAAATGCCATTTGATAAGGTGTGCGGCAGCATAGGAATCACACGGTCCACTAAGTACACACTTGTCCCACGTTTCACCGCTTCCCTATCCAGTGCACTGTTCTCTTGCACATAGTTGGTCACGTCCGCAATGTGAACACCTAAAATGTAGTTCTCGCCATCCTTAGAGATAGAAATTGCATCGTCTAAATCTTTAGCGTCTTCCCCATCAATAGTCACCATCTGCCAGTCGCGCAAATCCATGCGCCCTGCCATATCAGCAGTACTTACGTCCTTCGCAACACGCTCCGCCTGATTTAACACCTTCTCCGGAAAGCTAGTTGGCAAATCATAACCCTTGACAATGGACATAATATCTGTACCCGGGTCATTGACATGGCCGATAATCTCTATAACCTTTCCCTCCGGCTTCTTGTTATCTCCACCATATTTGGTTAGTTCCACAACTACTTTGTGCCCTGTAACTGCTCCTTTTGAGCGCTCCAATGGAATAAACACATCTTTTATAAATCTTTGATTGTCCGGTCTTACAAAACCAAAATTCTTACTCTTCTCAAAATATCCAACCAAAGTCGTTGTGCCATGAGAAAGCACCTTTGTAATCTTGCCTTCCTTTCGCTTTCCTGCTGGCGCTGCTTTAATGACAACCTCCACCTGGTCATTATGAAAAGCACCATTCATATCGTCCTCTGATATGAAAATATCTTCTGCTTCTCCTTCGATTGTTACAAAGCCAAATCCTCGTGCATGGGAGGTAAATGTTCCCACTAATCGTTTTGCTTCACCCTTGGAATATTTCCCTTTGGATGAAACATGAACCTTTCCCTCTGCCTCAAGAGAATCCATCACCTTTTTTAATTCATTTCTTTGCTCCTTCGGAACCTGCAATAGAATGGCAAGTTCCTTTAATTTCATTGGCACATAGAATTCATCACAAATAAATTCATAAATAATCTTTTTTCTCTTTTCAAATGTCTGATCCATCCTATCACTCCCTTTCACGTTTGGAATAAAAAAACACCCTTACTATCCAAATAAGAGTGTTTCGTCATCTTTTCGTATTCCTAGTTAAATACTTTCAAGTTTAATGCAACTGCTAATACTACAAAAACAATTGCTGCGATTCTTGTAATCTTAACTAAAGCACCTTCCATAGAACGTCCTTTATTTTGTCCCCAGAAAGAACTAGAAGCACCTGCAAGCGAACCAAGTCCTGCTTCCTTACCTTCTTGAAGTAAAACAATCGCTACTAAAACGATACAGTCTATAACAAATAAAATTTTCAATACGATTTCCAAGATTTCCATTTTCTACACCTCCTGCGCATATAACAAAAGTATTTTAACACAAGAGTTTGCTGTCTGCAAGTACTTTTTCGAGCTTTATGGCTGAATAGTAATAATCTCCTCCTCAATTCGAAGTAACTGATTATATTTTGCCACACGTTCCGAACGACATGGCGCACCCGTTTTAATCTGACCTGCATTAAATGCTACTGCGATATCAGCAATGATACTGTCCTCCGTCTCTCCTGAACGGTGGGAAATGATGTTGCGATATCCTGAAGTTTTCGCAAGTTCAATTGCAGCGAAGGCTTCCGTCAATGTTCCAATTTGATTTACTTTGATTAAGATTGCATTTGCTACCTTTCTGTCTATTCCCTTGCGAAGACGCTCTGTATTTGTCACAAACAAGTCATCCCCTACCAGTTGAATCTTGCTTCCCAACCGCTTCGTCATCAGGTCCCAACCTTCCCAGTCTTCTTCGTCCATCGGGTCCTCAATGGAGATAATAGGAAATTCTGCAATCAACATTTCGTAGTAATCTACCAATTCTTCTGAAGAACGAATGACATCCTCACCTTCAAATACATATTTTTTAAATTCCTTATTATATAACTCAGAGGCCGCCACATCCAACGTGATTGCCACGTCTTCACCAGCTTTATATCCTGCCTTTTCAATGGCTTTTACAATATACTGTAATGTTTCTTTGGCATCTTTAAGGTTTGGGGCAAATCCACCCTCATCTCCAACTGCAGTATTTAAGTTTTCTTCTTTTAAGATTTTCTTCAATGTATGGTAAATTTCCGCACACATTCGGAGCCCTTCTTTAAAACAACAAGCTCCAACCGGCATAATCATAAACTCCTGAAAGTCTACTGTATTATCAGCATGCTTCCCGCCATTTAAAATATTCATCATCGGGACCGGCATTTTCATTGCAGAAGCGCCGCCCAAATATCGATATAGCGGGATATTAAGTGCATTTGCTGCTGCCCTTGCAACCGCCATTGACACTCCAAGTGTAGCATTTGCACCCAAGTTTGATTTGTTTGCGGTTCCGTCCAGTTTTAACATAATACTGTCTATTTCTGTCTGTTCAAATACATTTACACCAATTAGTTCCGGTGCAATCTTTGTATTAACATTATCTACTGCTCTTGTAACTCCCAGTCCTCGGTATCTTTCTTCACCATCTCGCAGCTCAACCGCCTCAAACTGTCCAGTTGATGCCCCTGAAGGAACGCTTGCCCTACCGTATATGTTTTCTCCTGCCAGCACTTCCACTTCCACCGTTGGATTGCCTCGGGAATCCAAAATTTCTCTTGCGTAAACATCTGTTATTGGCAAATATTGGTACATTTTTCTATCCTCCTTGCAAAGATAGTATGCACAGTTTTAGACCCCAACATTCACCTTATGCTAAAAAGTGCGCCTCATAAGAGACGCACTTAATCATTATTAATATTAATCAATTACAATTAATCCTTCTGAGCAAATGACATCAATCACTTGCTTTACATATTTTGCACAGAGTTCGTCTGTTTCCGCTTCCACCATAACACGAATTACGGGTTCTGTACCACTTTCACGTACCAAGATACGTCCATTATCGCCAAGTTCTTCTGTAACTTTTTCGATTGCTTTCTTTACTTCCGGATTTTCTCTGGCTGTCTTTTTATCTGCAACCCTTACGTTCTTTAATAATTGTGGGAAGATTGTTACATCTTCAGTAAGTTTTGAAAGTGACTGTTTCTTTTCAAGCATAACTTCCATCAGTAATAATGAAGTTAAGATACCATCACCTGTTGTTGCATATTTGCTAAAGATAATGTGTCCGGATTGTTCGCCACCTAAAGAGAAATTATTTTGCAGCATATTTTCATATACATATTTATCTCCAACAGCAGTTTTTTCATATTTAAGTCCCACTTTATCGCATGCTTTGTATAGACCAAGGTTTGACATAATGGTAGTTACAATTGTATCCCCATTTAATCTTCCTTGCTCTTTCAAATATTTTCCACATACATATAAAATCAAGTCCCCATCTACAAGATTACCTTGTTCATCGATTGCAAGACATCTGTCTGCATCGCCATCATATGCAAAACCAACATCCAATCCGTTTTCCTTCACATATGCCTGTAATTGTTCGATATGTGTAGAACCACAGTTGCGGTTAATATTTGTTCCGTCCGGTTCGCTGTTAATTACATATGTTTTTGCTCCAAGTGCATCAAATACACTCTTTGCAATTGTGGATGCACTACCATTTGAACAGTCAATTCCCACACGTTTATCCTTAAATGAACGTGTTGCCATGGCAATCAAATGTCCGATGTAACGATTTCTACCTGCAGAGTAATCTACAGTGCGTCCGATGTTTTCTCTCGTTGCATATGGAATTTCACCAAACTCACCATCAATGTACGCTTCAATTTTATCCTCTACTTCAGCTTCCATCTTATGACCTTTGGAGTTAATTACTTTAATACCATTATCATAAAACGCATTGTGACTTGCTGAAATCATAATACCGCAGTCAAATCCTTCTGTACGTGTTACATACGAAACACTTGGTGTTGTGGTAACATGTAACAAATACACATCTGCTCCTGATGCTGTAAGACCAGCTGAAAGAGCATCTTCGAACATATAACTGCTTCTTCTGGTATCCTTACCAATTACGATTTTTGCTTTATGGCCCTGGCCGAAGTACCATCCCAAAAATCTACCTACTTTAAAGGCATGTTCCACCGTCAGAACGACGTTGGCTTCACCTCTAAAGCCATCTGTTCCAAAATATTTTCCCATTGTGATTCCTCCCTCTATTCGACTTATACGTCAAATCTTACACAATCTACCTTGTTATTATATAACTATTTGTTTTCTTATACAACTGTTTTTCTTAGACATTCCTGTCGTTTGTCGCACAAAAAAGGAAGTCACAAATTGTTTTGCGACTTCCTCTTACATCTCTTAGTGATGGAATAAACGGATTCCCGTAAATGCCATTGCCATATTATATTTATTACATGTTGCAATTACATTGTCATCACGAACAGAGCCACCTGGTTGTGCAATGTATTTTACACCACTCTTATGTGCTCTTTCAATATTATCACCGAATGGGAAGAAGGCATCTGAGCCGAGTGCCACGTCTGTCATCTTATCTAACCATGCACGTTTTTCTTCTCTTGTGAACACTTCCGGTTTTACTTTGAAAATGTTCTGCCATGTTCCTTCTGCAAGAACATCCATGTATTCATCTCCGATGTATAAATCGATGGAATTATCTCTGTCAGCTCTTCCAATGCTGTCTACAAACTGTAAGCCCAATACTTGTGGAGATTGACGTAACCACCAGTTATCTGCTTTCTGTCCTGCAAGACGTGTACAGTGGATACGGGATTGTTGTCCAGCACCGATACCGATTGCCTGTCCACCCTTTGCGTAGCATACAGAGTTTGACTGTGTATACTTCAATGTGATAAGTGCAATTGCAAGGTCAATCTTTGCTTCTTCTGGAATTTCTTTGTTGTCTGTTACAACATTTGCTAGCAATTCATCATCGATGACAAGTTCATTTCTTCCTTGTTCGAATACGATTCCGAATACTTCTTTATGTTCAATTGGGTCCGGTTCATAATTCGGATCAATCTCGATAACTGCGTAGTTTCCTTTTTTCTTAGCCTTCAAGATTTCCAAAGCTTCCGGTTCATATCCTGGTGCAATAACACCATCGGAAACTTCACGTTTGATTAATTTTGCAGTAGCAACGTCACAAACATCTGATAAAGAAATGAAATCACCAAAAGAAGACATTCTATCTGCGCCTCTTGCTCTTGCGTATGCGCATGCAAGTGGAGATAAATCTTCTACATCATCTACCCAGTAGATTTTTGCCAATGTCTCATCTAATGGAAGTCCAACTGCTGCGCCTGCAGGAGAAACGTGTTTAAATGATGTGGCTGCCGGAAGTCCGGTTGCTTTCTTCAATTCTTTTACTAATTGCCATCCGTTAAATGCATCCAAGAAGTTAATGTATCCTGGTCTTCCGCACAATACTTTGATTGGAAGTTCCCCTTCATTCATATAAATTTTAGAAGGCTTTTGATTTGGGTTACAACCATATTTTAATTCTAATTCTTTCATCCTTATGTCTCCTATCGATTCCTATTATTGATTTTTATTTACAATGTTTGTTTCGTATGTTCCTGTTGCGATATCAATATAACGAACAAATAAAGAAACCTTGTTTTCTTCATTTAAGCTATTCCAAAGTAATTCTGTGTAAGCATCCATATCATCTAAAATGTTTACAAGCTTTGGTTCTCCTTCAAAACTTGGAAGTGGATTTCCATCACATTTGTATGTATGAATGAAATGCCCTTCTCCTGCTACCGGATTATCATATGTAAATGTATAACGGTTGCAGCATGATGGGTCTCCATTGTTGCTCTTTAAAATAGACATTGCATAGTCGTACTTTCCTGCTTCAATGTGCATTACCCCTGAAATACGAGGTGTATAGTTTGGACCGTCCGGTTCAAACTCTCTGCATCTTAAAGATTGCTCAAATGTAAGTTCCTTGTCCATACCTTCGTAAATGGTATCTGTCTGGTCACCGTTTGTTACGATTGTTCTATTTCCTAACACGCGAACCGGTGCATAGATAATCAGGCTTGGGTCTGTCAATTTGGAAGGGTCAAACGCCTGTGTACGAATTCCTTCTCCCTCTGTTACAAACACACGGTTTCTGCTGTTTTCACTTCTACCCATAATAAAATATGCTGTTACTGCTTTTTTCCCATCTGGTGTCTTACCGATGATAATACCACGTCCTGGATACGCATTGCCTTGTAATTCTTTTTCGATTGATAACATTTCCATGAATCATTCTCCTTCTCTTGGGGTAAATTTCCTTTAACATATCAATTATACCTAAAAGCAGGTGTAATTACTAGCCCCTAATTTATTAGTATTACTTCTAAAACTTGCGCAGTTGCTCTTCTTCGTCCGGCGCCGCCGCACGAATGGATTTAATCTCCACAAAATAGCCCGCATTTGCATTGATTTCTATCCAGACTCTGTCGCCAACCTTATGTCCCAGCAAAGCCTTCCCGATAGGAGATTCTGTACTCACCAGATTCTTAAGAGAATTTCCTCGAACTGTGGTCACGATTTTAAATTCCTCTACTTCATCGTCATCCTCAAAATACAGCTCTACCGTCTTGTTAATTCCAACCTCGTCGTCTTTGGATTCATCCTTTACAACAATTGCCGTCTTAATCATTTTCTCCAGATAACGAATACGGCTCTCATTCTGATTCTTCGCCTGCTTCGCTGCCTTATATTCAAAATTTTCACTCAAATCGCCATGTGCTCTGGCAGTTTTCACATCTTCTAATAATTCTTTTCGAATCACACATTTCCGATGCTCTACCTCCGCCATCATGTCGTCTATGTCTTTTTGTGTTAACTCGTTAAACATACTTTCTATCTCCCAAAATTTTTCTAGCATACTCATCTGCACATTGTTCATCTTCATCTGTAGTTCCATCCTCTTTCTCAATATGTCCATATAACACATGAGCAAGTTCATGAAAGAAGCTGAAATAAAACTCATTAGTATTATTGTTACAAACATTTAATCCTATGACTATCTTATTTCCATCTACAAAGGTTGCACCACTTAAACCTTCATCAGTTATATTTGGCAAAAAGACTATTGCGACTCCATAAGCCGCAAGTTTTTTCTGAATTTCTATACAAAACTCGTCTAATTCGAGTTTTGTTAGTTCCAAAATGTATGGAATCTCCATTTTTAGTTTTTCGATATCAATTGGTTTGGTTTCTATTTTTCTTGCCTCGAGCTTTGCTTTTTGAGCCCATGCAATTAACGCACAATCACTTTTCTCTGCACCTGAAAGTTTCCTACATGCAATTCTAGGTATTAATGTGGATTGTAAAAAACTCAACTCTGCTATCTCAAAATATTTTCTTAAATGGATTACTCTTTCTGGGTTCTTGACCACATCAACAATCCATCCCTTTTCTGCCATTTTTTTGTACGGCATATTTTTCGCAATAGCAATTTCCGCTTCCATAGCGTTTTCTTCTTCAACTTTAGCAATATCTTCACGATATATTGCTTCCAGATTACACCAAAATTGAGTTGGAACCCCTAATACCATTTCCAATTTTCTCGCCACTTCAATCGTCAACTGGACCTCTCCGTTAATCAGTTTACTAACATGCTTTTCAGATAAACCCATTCTAATAGCAAACTCTTTCTGCCTCATACCTCGATCAATTAGTTGCTCCTTAATAGACACTCCTGGTGGAATTGCTAAATAACTACGACTTTTTTTCATTTCACTACCTCCCAAATATACTACTAATGATAATCAACTATCTCCATAATATAGGCAATTTCAATCTCATTATCCTTTTTTTCAAAAACCAACCTATAAGGGTGAACCAAATCCATTGCATATTGTTTCTTTCTACTTCCTTTTAACTGATGACATCTACCAATGTTATATTTAAGTAACATATCGATAGATAATGCAGCTGAAATCTGTTTAATTCTTAAATGAATCTTCTCAGCCATTTCTTTCCCATGCTTTTTCTCAGCTTCGTATATATTGGTGCAAATTTTTGCAATCCTATTATTTTTATATTCAATTTGCACTTTATCACCTCGTTTTTAACCTGTTAGGTTAATTTAATTCTAACCGATGTGTTCGGTTATGTCAATCATTTTTTACCTGTCTGGTAAATTTCTTTTATAAAAACTAACAATATTAGTAAATAAAGTTTGAATTGTGATAGCATTTATGCTATCATATTTTTAAGAAAATTGCTTGTAGTCGAAAGGAAGCTATCATAGATGAAAACATGGAATGATTATAAAGTTCATATCAAATCAATAAGTGTAAAAACACAAAGAGACATGGAGGAAATCGAAGAACAAGCTGCAATCATTAGCGCTGTCATTCAGCAAAGGCATGCCCTTGGCGTTAGTCAGCGAGAGCTTGCAAATCTTTGTGGCATTCCTCAATCCTCTGTCGCTCGTATCGAATCTTTAAAAACCACACCAAATTTGGACACACTATTAAAGATTATGAGACCACTTGGCCTCAAACTGACCGTTCTTAAATAGGTAAAACAAGGACGCAATCTCGTATTGAAATTGCGTCCTTTTTGTATAAATTTATTCACTTACTTTCTCACTCGGGATAGTGTCTTCACTGTTACCGTGGTCGGTACTCGAGTTATCCGTTACATTATCTGAGCTCTTTCCTTCACTCACCTCTCCATCCTGCGAAATTTCTGAATCCTGTAAACTATCCGAATTCTCTGTACCTTCACCAGATGTTGACGTTGAACCTTGAGTTTCCTCCTTCGAGTCAGTAGTTGGTTGCGTTGTCGGTTTCGTTGTTGTTATAGGTGTCTGTTGAGATGAAGTATCTACTGTATCATCCGACACTCCAGAAGAATTGGTTGGATTACCTATCCGAATCAACTTCTTGCTATCATCATATCCGATTTTCGTCTCTTCTTTTTCGCTACAGCTTCCCCAGTTTGAAATGATATGAAGCTCCGCATTGTCATTATAGCATTCAACCACAAACTCCAACTGGCTTTTACTCGCGTTTTCATCAGTGCTCATTTGAATCGTGTAGTACTTTATGCTATCCTCCGACTCCACATCTCCAATCACAATCTTACAATATCCATTTTGTGCATTCCCAGTTGCTTTGATAACAACATGATAGGTTCCCTTAACCAAAGAATACGTATGAATTGTTTGATTTACAGTTGGTGTTACTTTTGTCTGTGGGTTGTTGTCATCCCTTGCAACCGTAATCTCTGCTCCATAAGTCGCCGCCACAATGGTATTCGAACCAGAGGTTATACTGCTGGTGAAAAACGCATATGCCGAAAATCCCATTGCTGACAAGCAACATACCACACACACGATTGCAACAGCAATTCGCATGATAAATACTTTTTCTTTTATCTTTCCGTCTTCCGGAACATGCAAATACTCTTCATATATCTTTTTCATGCAGCAACCTCCTTTCTGTCTTGCTCTAAGCTAGTTCTTCCCTTCCTGCATTGCCTGTACCGTGATTCCAAGTTCTACGGACGGCGGCTTGTTGTCACGATAGTTTGCAGCGTTTCCAACTTCCTTCGGCATGCGAACAATTACAGCCGCAAACGCTTCCTCATTAGCCTGCAAATTACCAGGCTCTGATGTATAACTACTAAGCGCATTTGTTGCCTGCTGTTCCGTTAAACTACGGTTTGCCAACTTTTGTGTAAGCTCCGCTTCCGTATCAGCGAACACCACGCCAAATTGTAAAAATTCCGGCAAATAAATGTCCTGTCCATACACATTCTTTGCCCGCACAATTGTCTGTAAATTTGGTACAACCGCAAGATCATAGTTAAAACCTACCGTACCTTTATTTTCTATTTTTAAATAAACCACCTGCACGTAGCCTGGTTCATAAAGTGCTTCGTCGTCAAATATTTTTGTATCTGACTTTACTTCTTCGTAACCGTTCTCCGTTTTGTGAGAGACTACTAAATCAAACTCTGCAAAGTTAAAATTATTTCTTATTTCCGGAGAGTCATCCACAAACCATGCAATGGATGAGCCTGTTCCTAGTATACACCAGATAATCATAAGACATACACTTAAGGCCA
>JAZOMR010000126.1:0-2465 GCA_045654105.1 Faecalimonas sp.
CCATCCGTATTACGTGTAAGTGATGTGTTTATTTTATTTGCAGTGCTTGTATGGTTCTATAGTTTTTTTCACGCAAGAAATTTGGCGTCATGTGATGAAGAAATATTTAAAAACCTTCAGGACGACTATGTATGGACTGCATTTATAACAGGGACTGGTCTTAAGATCACCCATCCGGCTGTTCGTAAATGGGGAGCCGTAGCGCTGATTGTATACGGAGTTACACAATTATGGTATAGCATTTCCAATTGGTTCTACTACCTGATTCCTGACAGACTTTGGGAAGAAACTTCTATGTTCGTGGATGATATTCCGGACGTTGCAGTGGCGCTTGTTATCATTATTGTGGGATGTAAGTTGATTGCAGGAAAGAAGGAGGAGTTACATGGAGAAGAATAATACAGTTAGAACACACCGTGTGGGTGCGTTCACATCCGGTTTTTGTATGATCGGTTTCGGAATTTTGCTACTATTACATAATATCCTTGATATTATGACTTATGAACAGGTTCTGGGGCTGTGGCCGATTATCCTTATAGGAATGGGTGTCGAACTTCTTTTATCGAATCTTTTTAAAAGTAAGATTGTATATGATAAAGCAGCAATTGTGCTACTGTTCGTTATGGCTTTTCTCGTTATGATTCTAGCAGGAGCGGATGTATGCATGGATTTATCTAAAGCATATTGGAATATTACTACGTAAGTCATTACGCAACAGGGCTTGTTCATGAAACAAGCTCTGTTTGTCTGTATAGGGTTTTGGAGAACATCATCTTCCTTTTGATCATACATTAAAAAAATATAATTGTGCAAAGAGAAAAAGTTTGGTATATCTATATGTTGTTCAAGAACGTTCGTGATTTCATAATAGATGAATCTGACAAAGAAATAAATATGGGTTGTTTTAGTTGTGTACTGGATGTAAAATAATGACAAGATTATAATATTAGGAAGCGGGAGAAGCAAATGAATAAATCGAAACGACGTACTGTAATCATTATAGTTGTTATTGTAATTCTTTTGGTAATTTCATATTCAAAATTTTTAAAAGAAGAAAAGGCAGAACCAAATCAGGGGGCATCAGAAGGACCAACTGTTTCTGATGTATTATTAGGAAGTCAAGATGTAGATACATATTGTGATCCGTTTTGGAATACTGTTTTTGAATTTCCGACAGATGAAGATATTGCACAATACAACAAGGACAATCAAAAAAGGGCACCATATATTAGTGGGTGGTTGCAGAATTCTGCTGATACCAAATATACAGAGTATATGATTGATTTTAGAGCAGATTGCGTAGCAAATGGTACGTATATTTCTCTGGCAAATTGGTACATGGACTATTCTGCACTCGAGGAGAAATATGAGAGTGTAGAAGTGGACGGTGGAGCCGGGTACGCAGGTTTCCAGAAAATCAGCAACGGACAAATGTACAGCATTATGTCCTTTTGGGATGTTTTTTGTAAAGACAAGGAAGGAAATAGGGTTACAGTTCGGGCGAAAAGAGTATTTCCTGAAACAACTGGCTCAAAAGAAGAGTTTGGGGGAGAAGGTACTGGAGCACATCATTCGGATCCGTATGCATGGGAAAGTGACCATTGGTATCGTATGCACTTGAAATGCAGCACTTCCAATGAGACTGGGAACACGCTTGTTGAACAAGGGGTGTGGGATTTAGAGACTGACACATATACGACTTTATGCATCTACGATGTTGGTGTTCCGAATGCCACTTTTAAAGGAGCGATTGGAGTATTCTTGGAAAATTTTGATGCTCGATATGCCGGTCAGGTTCGGACAATGGAAATTTGCAATGCGAAATATCTTGATGCTACTACCAATCAATGGAATGATTTGAAACAAATTTATATCAATTCGCAGCAGCCGCAAGCTGATCAGCCGCTTTCATATAGTGGGAGTTATAATTTTGGTGTGACAGAAAACCGTGTTTGGATGATAACAAGTGGTGTTGGCGGTGATTGGCATAATAACGGCATGGGTAAACAAGGAGATTATTTTAGCGTTGAATAAATCCATATTATAGGCGGATATTATTCGTAAGAACACTGTCAGAAGAATAGAAGAACCAATGAAATAATAGCCTGAGAAATCCGATTTCTCAGGCTATTAGTGTATCTGCGCGATTGATTTGTTTTTCGTATTTTTCTATTAATCAGTCGAGACGACATTCTTATACATACTAATCAGATATATATAAGGGAATGTATTGTCCTCTGAGCAGCGATAATCAATTTTTTCGTTTCCCGCTCGTTTTTATGATATCATACTCGTTAAGGAAATCATAGGATTTTATCTCTCCCCTTTTTTCCTTGGAATTTACCAACCCGTCAAAAGTTCCACATATTTCCTCGTGTTCCAATTTATCTAGAAGATTGCATTTAAAATTCAGGTGCACCGGCACATTCAAAACCAGGATGCGCGCCCTCTGTACTATTCACTTG
>JAZOMR010000127.1:0-2243 GCA_045654105.1 Faecalimonas sp.
CAAAAATGATGTTTCTTTTAATGTTCATAAATTGGGTGCGTTAAAAAGTTACACCCAAAATTACACCCAATTTTTCATATATCAAAATGCACCCTATGAGTTTCAATGAATTTAACAATTTTATAAACGCTTAATTTACAACGAATTGAAATTTTATGATTTTCTATGATTTCGTAAGTTCTGGAGCCTCCCTCTCCGCAGAAATGAACCGGTGTGCTGCAAGCACACCGGTTCATTTCTGCAAGGGCCCCTCCGGCAAGGAGTGAGGGAATGCGGAGCCCGTAAGGGCGAGCCCAATCCCCCGCGACGAGCGGCAGAGGGAATGCCGACCTCCGGGAGGCCCAATCCCTACATAGGAGGGAATACCGACCTCCGGGAGGCCCAATCCCGACATAGGATGGAATGCGCAGCCTCAATCTCTCCATTTTTGCAGAAAAAGAGGCTTAAGTGATTTATTGTCAACTTAAGCCTCTTTTCTTTTGAGTGCCTGGTTTAAGGGGGACTCAAAAAAATAATAACCAGAGTAATGATGATAATGATTATACATTGAAGTGTCATTATCCATTTTAGGGAATAATCTCTTTTTGATTTGCTTAATATCAACCACACCGGCGTAAAAAGAATAACTCCTAATGGAACAGATATAAAAAGAATTAAAAAGCCAGTAGAAATTGCAACCATGGACAATATTGCAATTACAACACCAAATACAATTTTTTCAAGTTGTTCTCTGCTCATTTATTCTTCCCGATAAGAATGACTATGTATACAAATGTAATAAAAATAAACAAGCCCCGCAACCTCATCCCGAGACCACAGGGCTTGTCCGACTTAACCTAACTTAAAAAAACTATTTCACTTATGTAAACAAGTGTTGCAGCAAAAAGTTCAGGTGATATCAGATTTTTCCTTCCATAAAATCCAATGTCTCATTCATCCACCGTTCAAAATCTACCACCATGGGAGACTGACTACCACCATGCCCGGCTTTATCATAAACAGATAGCTTTTTATTCACTTTTTCCGGCAATGCGTTGTAGATCTTTTCAGACATCCATACAGGGGTCCTGTCGTCATTCTTCCCGACAATCAACAATACAGATTTCCTGAATTTTGGGGCAATATGAAAAGGCATCTTATCTTTTGGAAAATTATCGGGAACAACAAGATTGGCTGCAGTTTTCCCTTTTGGATGAACTTTTATCAGTTGGGGAATTACATCTTCAAATGATGATGGAGTGCCCAGTAAAATACACCCTTTCACATTTTTATTGTTGTGGGATGCTATCATGCTTAAATACGCTCCAGTTGACCACCCCATAAGAAATATCTCCTTTCTGTCCACTTCAATCAGTTTTGCTACAGTTTTGATGACAGCGGCATAATCCAGAAGCATCTCTGTATAGCAAAGGTAATCCCTGTTCATCTCAAATTGGGAACTGTTTCCAAATCCACGCCAATCAAATGTAACAACATTATAGCCGTTTGCCGCATATACTGCAGCCAAATCTATTTGCATATAGGACATATTGCCGGCATCTCCATTGCAGATGATGAGAGTTGGCCTTTTTTTGTTGTCTTTGGTCTTATATGGCAACATCTCTTTTTGTCCGGCTTTATAATCGGGCATATCTTGTGCAGGAAAGAACCAGGTCTCTATCTTGTAGCCATCTTTGGTTTCCACCGGCAAGTTTTTGTATACAAGTCCCCTTTCTTGAGGTAACCTGATATATTTTCTGTCGGGAATAATACCATATGATTGCAAAGTAATTAGTACTGCTACAAGTAATAATATAAAACGTCTCATGTTTTTATATGTTATTCTGAATATGATTACTAAATTACAGAATTGAATATTTTTAAATACCAGTTTACGAGTGCAATTGCTGATTTATCGGTTACCCACAGGTATCTGCTCCACTATAGAAATGAGTTTATATTTTACATTGGAAGCATCCATTGGAGGATTGGCCAGCGTTGTTTTCTCTACCAGCAATGTGTATTTATGGCCCTTTACATATTCAAAACCACTAATCTCCTGAAACGGTCTGCATTCCCAATCTTGCCATCCTTCTTCTTTTATGAGCATTCCTTCTACAGGCGAGGACAACATTCCATAATATATACCTGTTTCGTGTGAAACATACATTGTAACCTCTTCAATCTTGTCTTTTGCCTCTTTTTCAAAGCAGCTTGTGAAGATGAAGGCTATTGCCAATAATAAGATTTGAGTAAATTGTTTC
>JAZOMR010000128.1:0-23895 GCA_045654105.1 Faecalimonas sp.
CTGGAATATTTCCGATAGGGAGGTGCGGACAAGATGGCGATTTTAGAAGTAAAAAACATACATAAAAGTTTTGGACGCACAGAGGTTTTAAAGGATGTTAGTTTTTCTCTGGAAAAAGGTGATGTGGTATCAATTATCGGTTCCTCGGGAAGTGGAAAAACAACATTATTGCGATGCCTTAATTTCTTGGAACGTCCGGACAAAGGTATTATCCGTATAAATAATGAAACCATATTTGATGCAGAGGATAAGAAAACACAATTGGAATCGCAAATTCGAATGAAGCGATTGCATTTCGGTTTAGTATTTCAATCCTTCAATTTGTTTCCACAATATACAGCGTTGCAGAATGTCATGTTAGCAAAAGAGCTTTTGGCCAAGGAACAGCCGGATTATAAGGCAAGAAAAAAGGAAATCCACAATGAAATAAAGGAGCAGGCAATTACGCTGTTAACGCAAATGGGGCTTGAGAACAGAATGAATAACTATCCGCACCAACTTTCGGGTGGACAGTGTCAGCGTGTGGCCATAGCCCGTGCACTTGCATTAGAACCAGATATCCTTTGTTTTGACGAACCTACATCAGCTCTTGACCCGGAACTTACCGGTGAAGTACTGAAGGTTATCAAGGAATTGGCAGATAAAAAGACAACCATGATTATCGTGACACATGAGATGGCATTTGCAAAGGAAGTGTCAGATCAGGTAGTGTTCATGGATGGTGGTATTGTTCTGGAACAGGGAACACCAAGTGAAGTCTTTGATAATCCGAAAGAGGAAAGAACCAAACAATTTTTAAGAGGTTATCACAGCAATTAGTAAGTGCTGAAAAATTTCAAAAAAAAGTAAAAAAAGTGTTGACAAGTTGTTACATATAATAGTATACTAGCAAAGCGGGTTGCGAAACAGCCCGCTTATACTTGGGATCATAGCTCAGCTGGGAGAGCACCTGCCTTACAAGCAGGGGGTCACAGGTTCGAGCCCTGTTGGTCCCACTTAGCATTATCACTTAGTGAATGCGAAGCATGAACTTAGTGAAAAAGCTACATCTCGCTGACTTAGCGAGGGATATCGAGCTTAGTAGCGCAGATGTTACCAAGTTAATTAAATATGGCGGGATAGCTCAGTTGGCTAGAGCATACGGTTCATACCCGTAGTGTCGCTGGTTCGAATCCAGTTCCCGCTACTAGATGAAAGCCTCGTTCCATGAACGAGGTTTTTTGTTGTTAAATTTCTATCTATAAAATCAAAAATATGATATACTATTTTATTATAAAGTAAAAAGTGAGGTAAATTATGCGAGTTGGTTTAGGATATGATGTTCATAAATTAGTAGAAGATAGAGAATTAATTTTAGGTGGGGTGACCATTCCATATGAAAAAGGGCTGTTAGGGCATTCGGATGCAGATGTTTTGGTGCATGCAATTATGGATGCGCTTGTTGGAGCAGTTGCACTCGGTGATATCGGAAAACATTTTCCAGATACAGATCCGCAGTATAAGGGAATTTCCAGCATTAAACTGCTTGAACATGTTGGCAAGCTTTTGGACGAGCATATGTATGTGATTGAAAATATTGATGCCACCATTATTGCGCAACGTCCGAAGATGGCACCATACATTCCGGATATGAGAAAAAACATTGCAGATACGTTGGGACTTGAATTAGACCAGGTTAATGTGAAGGCAACCACAGAGGAAGGATTGGGCTTTACAGGTACGGGAGAAGGAATTTCGTCACAGGCAATTTGCGCTATTGAGAAGATAACAAATTTAACAAGCTATAAGGTAGCAGACAGCGAAGAAGGATGCGCTGGTTGTGGTGGATGTAAGAAACATGAAGAGTAGCACGAAAACTATTGGAGAAATATACCGATATGCAAAAAGAAATGTTATGTAGAAAGCTTCAACCAAGTGAACATATACGTACAAGAGAGCTGTGGGAAGAGATATTCACAGAGGACACGCCGGAGTTTCTGGATTATTATTATTCCATAAAGATAAAGAATAATGAAATCTATGTGATAGAAGATGATGGTGAAATAGTATCCATGTTGCATCTGAATCCATACGAGATGCGTATTGGAGACAAGTTGTTTCAGACTCATTATATTGTGGCAGTGGCAACCAAAGAAAATTACAGAAAACGTGGTTTAATGAGACAACTTTTGAATTATGCATTGCAGGTCATGACGGACAGAGGAGAACCGTTTACCTTTCTCATGCCGGCAGATGAGGCAATCTATAGGCCGTTTGGATTTGAGTTCGTTTATGAGCAAAGGCAAGATAAAATAGCTGGTAAATGTAGTTGTGATGCAAATTTAGAGATGATGTCAGCCACAGAGAAAGACTGCGAAAAGATTGCAGATTTTGTGAATCAGATGTTGCAAGAGTATGATGTTGTGACTTGGCGAGACTCGGAATACTATAAGACGTTACTTTTGGAACTTGCCAGTGAAGATGGTGGTATTCTTCTCGCAAAACGTGGCGGAAAAATCGAAGGTGTATTCTGTTATGCGTGTAGTTTTGGACAAGAAAGGCATTTCATCATTAGGGAACCAATATTCCAAAACGAGCAAGACTTACAGCATGCCATTTATCATCTTACAGGCAATGAGACAAACCGCGTTCTGTGTACGGGATATGGCTCTGGAGAAGTAAAACCAATGATTATGGCAAAGGTTTTGAATCCGGAATTCAATTTTGACCTAAAAAAAGCAAAAATTTTCATAAATGAAGAGGTCTAGAGGTTGACAAAATGTGGGATTTTGAATACGATTTAAGGATAAGGAAAAGGAGGCTAATATGAAGGTATTTAACACATTATCAAAAAGAAAAGAAGAATTCGTTCCACTTGAGGAAGGAAAGGTAAAAATGTATGTATGTGGCCCTACAGTATACAATTACATCCACATCGGAAATGCAAGACCGATGATTGTATTTGATACAGTAAGACGCTATTTTGAATATAAAGGCTATGATGTGAATTTTGTGTCAAACTTCACGGATGTGGATGATAAGATTATCAAAAAAGCCATTGAAGAAGGTGTGACTGCTGACGAGATTGCAAAAAGATATATTGAAGAATGTAAGAAGGACATGGCTGGGATGAATGTAAAACCTGCAACTACCCATCCACTTGCAACAGAAGAAATCGGCGGCATGATTGAGATGATTGGAAGGCTGATTGCAGACGGCTATGCTTACGAGAAGAACGGCACAGTTTATTTCCGTACAAGAAAGTTTGATGAGTATGGTAAATTGTCACACAAAAACTTAGACGATTTACAATCTGGAGGACGTTCTCTTCTGGTAACCGGTGAGGATGAGAAAGAGGATTCTTTGGATTTCGTATTGTGGAAGCCGAAAAAAGAAGGAGAACCTGCCTGGGAGTCACCATGGAGTGATGGTAGACCAGGATGGCATATTGAATGTTCTGTGATGTCTAAGAAATATTTGGGCGACCAGATTGATATTCATGCAGGTGGAGAAGACCTTGTATTCCCACACCATGAAAATGAGATTGCACAAAGTGAAGCGGCAAATGGAAAAGAATTTTCAAAATATTGGATGCATAATGCATTTTTAAATATTGACAATCGTAAGATGTCAAAATCACTTGGTAACTTCTTTACCGTTCGTGAAATCAGCGAGCAGTATGATTTGCAGGTGTTACGTTTCTTTATGCTGAGTGCACATTATAGAAGCCCGCTGAATTTCAGTGCAGATTTAATGGAAGCATCTAAGAATGGATTAGAACGTATTGTTACTGCAGTAGCAAATCTAAAACACTTAATCGGTGCAACTACTGTGGAGGCTATGACCGAGGAAGAAAAGGCCGCATTTGATAAGACAAATGAGTTTGTAGTGGGCTTTGAAAAAGCCATGGAAGATGACTTTAATACGGCCGATGCAATTTCTTCTGTATTTGAGCTTGTAAAATATGCTAATACAACGGCAAATGGAGAAAGTTCAAAAGAGTATTTGGAAGGCGTACTTGGTTTAATTGTAAAATTGACAGATGTTCTTGGATTGATTGTAGAAAAGGAAGAGGAATTACTTGCTGAAGACATTGAAAAATTAATCGCAGAACGTCAGGCGGCAAGAAAGGAAAAGAATTTCCAAAGAGCAGATGAAATCCGTAATGAACTATTAGAAAAGGGTATTATTTTAGAAGATACTCGCGAAGGAGTAAAATGGAGAAAAGCGTAGGATTTGATTTTGTTTCCTATATGAATGAATTATTTCAAATGGAAGAGGTGGATATCAGAGAGTATTCACCTCTTACATTGGCGTATATAGGAGATTGTATTTACGACTTGGTGATTAAGAGCTTGGTGATAAATGAAGGTAACAAACAGGTGAACAAGCTTCATCAGGAGACCAGCAAGCTGGTTCAGGCCTCTGCCCAGTCGCTTATGATGCGGACCATGCAGGAACATTTGACAGAAGAGGAGCATGCAGTCTATAAGCGAGGTCGCAATGCCAAGTCAGTTTCGCCGGCAAAGAATCAGTCGATTACCGATTATCGCCGTGCAACAGGTTTTGAGGCACTTTTGGGATACTTGTATTTAAAGAAGGATTACAAACGACTTTTGGATTTAGTGAAAATTGGGCTCGATAGTCTGGATAACAGCAAGACTGATGCACAGTAATTGCTACGTGGAGGGATTTATGAGTGAAGAAATCAAAGTACAGAATTTAGTAATAGAAGGACGAAATGCAGTAATCGAGGCCTTTCGTTCGGGCAAACCGGTGGACAAGCTGTTTGTGTTAGATGGATGCCAGGATGGGCCAATTCGAACGATTGTGAGAGAAGCCAAAAAGCATGATACCATTTTAAAATTTGTCACAAAAGAAAGATTGGACCAGTTATCCGAGACAAAGAAGCATCAAGGCGTAATCGCCTTTGCGGCGGCTTACGAGTATTCTGAGGTGGAGGATATTTTTGCTTTGGCTGAGAAAAAGGGAGAGGACCCGTTTATTATCTTGTTGGATAATATTGAGGACCCACATAACTTGGGAGCTATTATCCGTACAGCCAATTTGGCAGGTGCACATGGTGTAATTATTCCAAAGCATCGCGCAGTAGGATTAACTGCTACCGTAGCCAAGACATCAGCAGGGGCACTGAACTATACTCCGGTTGCAAAAGTGACAAACCTTGCAAAAACCATGGAAGAGCTGAAGGAGAAAGGTCTTTGGTTTGTGTGTGCTGACATGGGCGGAGAGACCATGTACCGCTTAAATCTCACAGGACCAATCGGACTTGTGATTGGAAATGAAGGGGAGGGTGTCAGTCGCCTGGTGAAAGAAAAATGTGACTTTATTGCATCCATTCCAATGAAAGGTGATATCGATTCATTGAATGCATCTGTGGCCGCAGGTGTGCTTGCATATGAAATCGTAAGACAACGTTTGAAATAATGAGTAAATATGAAAATATGCCGGATGAGCAGTTGATTCGAAAACTCCGAGAGGGTGAAGCTGCCATCATGGATTACATTATTAGTAAATATAAACATGTGGTGATACGGGCAGCGAAGGCGATGTACTTGCTGGGTGGCGAAAACGATGACCTGATACAAGAAGGCATGATTGGTCTTTTTAAAGCAGTCAGAGACTTTGATGTCAATCAGGAAACATCGTTTTATAGTTTTGCGGAATTATGTATTTCACGTCAAATGTATACTGCAATTAAACTGTCACAGAGACAGAAACACATGCCGCTTAATTCATATATTTCTTTGTATGACATAAAAAAAACAGCGTCAGAAGACAAGCAATCACCATTAATTGAACAATTGGAAATGGAAACAAATAATAATCCGGAAGAATTGTTTATAGACAAGGAACGTATGTTAATGCTGGTACATGAATTGAACGAGCGTCTCAGTGATATGGAGAGACGAGTGCTTCATCTGCATTTGCAAGGAGAGGACTATCGTTCCATTGCAGAACTACTGGATAAAAGTCCAAAGTCCATTGATAATGCATTGCAAAGAATTAGGCAAAAAATGCGTACAATTTTAGAATAAACATTTGACTTTCGACGGTACATATAGTAGTATATTAAAGTACTGTCGAAGACAGTGTGCTGCTGTGGCGCAGTCGGTAGCGCGTCGCCTTGGTAAGGCGGAGGTCACGGGTTCAAGTCCCGCCAGCAGCTTTTAAACGGCACTACAAAGTAGTGCCTTGTTTTTTATCTAAGGAGGACTACCATGGAAAAAGAAGTAGTTTCAAAAAATTTTATAGAACAAGAGATTGAGAAAGATTTAAGAGAAGGCGTGTATGACACCGTATGTACAAGATTTCCACCGGAACCAAATGGATATCTTCATATCGGACATGCCAAGTCCATTTTGTTAAACTATGGATTGGCACAAAAGTATAATGGAAAGTTCCATATGCGTTTTGATGATACGAACCCAACGAAGGAAAAGATTGAATTCGTAGAGTCTATTAAAGAAGATATCAAATGGCTTGGAGCAGATTGGAAAGAGAATCTTTTCTTTGCATCTGACTATTTTGAAATCATGTACGAATGTGCAGTGAAGTTGATTAAAAAGGGCAAAGCTTATGTATGCGACCTTTCACCGGAGGAAATCCGTGAATACAGAGGTACACTTACAGAACCGGGAAAGAACAGCCCATATCGTGACCGTACAGTGGAAGAGAACCTGGAATTGTTTGAAGCTATGAGAAATGGTGAATATGAAGATGGTGAAAGGGTTCTCCGCGCAAAGATTGACATGGCATCGCCTAACATTAACATGCGTGACCCGATTATCTATCGTGTGGCTCATATGACACATCACAACACAGGTGATAAATGGTGTATTTATCCAATGTACGACTTTGCTCATCCAATCGAGGATGCAGTGGAAAAGATTACACATTCTATCTGTACGCTGGAATTTGAAGACCACAGACCACTTTATGACTGGGTGGTTAGAGAGTGTGAGTTTAGTCCAGCTCCAAGACAGATTGAGTTTGCAAAATTATATTTAACAAATGTAGTAACCGGTAAGAGATATATTAAGAAACTCGTGGAAGAAGGCATTGTTGACGGATGGGATGACCCAAGACTTGTTTCTATCGCAGCCCTCAGAAGACGTGGATTCACACCGGAATCGTTGAAAATGTTTGTGGAAATGTGTGGCGTTTCAAAGAGCAACAGTTCCGTAGACTATGCAATGCTGGAATACTGTATTCGTGAAGATTTGAAGATGAAGAAGCCTCGTATGATGGCGGTTCTTGATCCGATTAAATTAATCATTGATAACTATCCGGAAGGACAGGTAGAATATCTGGATGTTGTGAACAATATGGAAAATGAGGAACTGGGTTCTAGAAAGGTTCCATTCTGTAGAGAACTTTACATCGACAGAGAAGACTTTATGGAAGAACCACCGAAGAAATATTTCAGATTGTTCCCAGGAAATGAAGTACGTCTTATGCATGCATATTTTGTAAAATGCGAAAGCTTTGTAAAAGATGAGAATGGTAAGGTGACAGAGATTCACTGTACTTACGATCCGGAAACAAAATGCGGAACAGGATTTACAGGACGTAAGGTAAAAGGTACTATTCACTGGGTACCGGCTCCATACGCAACAAAAGCAGAAGTACGTCTTTATGAAAATATTGTAGATGAAGAAAAGGGTGTATATAATAAGGAAGACGGTTCCCTTAATTTAAATCCAAATTCATTGACAGTATTGAAGGATTGCTACTTGGAACCAAGCTTTGATGGCGTAAAAGCATATGACAGTTTCCAATTCGTAAGAAATGGATACTTCTGTGTAGATGCTAAGGATTCAAAACCGGATGCGTTGGTGTTTAACCGTATCGTTTCCTTAAAGAGTTCATTTAAGATTTCATAATTAGATAAAAGAAAAGGGCAAAGCAAACGCTTTGTCCTTTATTTTGAAGTGCCATTATAAACTTTCATCTAAATCAAAATCTTCTTCTTCGAAGATGTCTGAGAATTCCTCATCTTCTTCAAATTTTTCTTTTTTGTTTTTATACCATGTAAAGATTGCAAAGGCAGAAGCGGCAATTGCAGCAACGGTCAATAAAAATTTACCTAATTTTTTCCACATAAAAACAACCTCCTTTTGTGATATTATAATACTTTTGGTGACAAAAATAAAGGGGTGTGATAAACTAATTTATATATGAGTTAAAAGGAAGTGTTGGCATGGTTAAAAAGAGAATCAAGCCTGTGAAAAAAGGACTACTGGATTTGGTTTTCAGTCGAGTATTTATCTTGGCTGTATTGGTGATTATTCAGCTGGTTGTGTTTGGCGCAACGGTTACATTTTTAAAGGAATATGCAAATTATATTCATGCAATATTTTTGGTTTTGAGTGTGGTTGTTGTTATTTATATTATTAATAGAGATGGAAATGCATCTTTTAAAATAACATGGATGCTGCTTATTTTGATTACTCCGATTTTGGGAACTGCATTTTATGGATATATGAAATTAGAGTTAGGCACCACTTTTTTGAAAAAACGTCTTCAACATTTAAATAAGAGTACAAAGCCATATTTGTTACAGGATAAGGAGGTTTTGGAAGAGCTTAGAGTTTCAAAGGCGGCAAATGCAAATCTTGCCTCTTATATGACGAATAGTATTGCATATCCAACCTATCGAAATACATCTGTGAGATATTTTTCTTCAGGGGAGGAGAAATTTGAAGAACTGAAAAAACAATTGAAGCAGGCAGAAGAATACATTTTCATGGAGTATTTCATTGTCGAGAAGGGGCAGATGTGGAATGAGATATTAGATATTCTGAAGGAAAAGGTATGGCAGGGTGTCGAGGTCCGATTTATGTATGACGGTATGTGCAGCTTGTATTTGCTCCCGACGCATTATGATGCAGAATTGCGCAGGGCAGGAATCAAATGTAAGCAGTTTAATCCGGTTCGTCCGGTTTTGACATCCTATCAGAATAACCGAGACCATAGAAAAATATGTGTGATTGATGGAAAGGTTGCTTTTACAGGAGGCATCAATCTAGCAGACGAATATATCAATGTAAAGGAACGCTTCGGTCATTGGAAGGATACGGCGATTATGCTGGAAGGTGAGGCAGTTCAAAGCTTTACCATGATGTTCTTGGAAATGTGGAATATCACCGAAAAAAGAGAAGATGCATATGAGCGTTACTTGACACCAAAGTCGGATGAAATAAAGAGAGAATTGGGGTTTGTTACCCCGTATGCAGACAGTCCTTTTGATGAACAGAATGTGGGAGAGCAGGTTTATCTTCATATTCTCAATCATGCAAAGAAATATGTGCACATTATGACACCATATTTGATTGTGGATGAGGATTTGCTTATGGCATTACAATATGTTGCCCAATGTGGTGTGGAAGTGATTATTATCATGCCTCATATTCCGGATAAATGGTATGCATTCGCGGTTGCGAGAACATATTATGAATGTCTAATGAAGGCGGGTGTGCAGATATATGAGTATACACCTGGTTTTGTTCATGCAAAGGTGTTTGTATCTGATAATGATACGGCAACAGTAGGTACCATTAATTTGGATTATCGCAGTTTGTATCACCATTTTGAGTGTGGAGCTTTTATATATAATAATTCTGTTGTGTGGGATGTTGAAAAGGATTTCCAAGAGACTTTGAGTAAAAGTCAGAAAATTACAAAAGAGGATTTGAAAAACAGAAAATGGTTAGAAAAACAATGTGGAAGATTATTACGGTTAATTGCACCATTAATGTAAAAAAATAACTACAAAATATTACAAAAAAATATTTTACAACTAAAATAAAGTGTAGTATAATTTATTCCGTGATTTCATTAGAAAAAACTTTATAAAGATAGGAGACGATCACATGGAAAGAAGAGTTGGAACTATTTCAAGAGGTATTAGATGTCCAATTATCAGAGAGAACGACAATCTTGCAGACATTGTTGTTGATAGCGTATTAGCTGCAGCTGAAAGCGAAGGCTTTGAACTTCGTGACAGAGATGTTATTGCTGCAACAGAATCAATTGTTGCCAGAGCACAAGGGAATTACGCATCAATTG
Organism: Faecalimonas sp.; assembly: GCA_045654105.1. Taxonomy (GTDB): domain Bacteria; phylum Bacillota; class Clostridia; order Lachnospirales; family Lachnospiraceae; genus Faecalimonas. Next base: position 10,072 of record JAZOMR010000128.1, read on the forward strand.
AGGCAATTGCTGAAGATGTAAAAGCAAAATTAGGTGGAGAAACAATTGGTGTTATCACCCCTATTTTGTCAAGAAACAGATTTGCAATCTGTTTGAAAGGTATTGCAATGGGAGCTAAGAAAGTAGTATTAATGCTTGGCTATCCAAGTGATGAGGTTGGAAATGAACTTGTTTCATTAGATAAATTGGATGAGGCAGGAATTAATCCTTATAGTGATGTCCTTACATTAGATAAATACAGAGAATTATTTGGCGAAAACAAACATGAATTTACTGGCGTAGACTATGTTGAATATTATGGAAACATTGTAAAAGAAGCTGGCGCAGAAGTAGAAATCATTTTTGCAAATAATCCAAGAGTAATTTTGAATTATACCAAGAATGTTTTAACTTGCGATATTCACACACGTGCAAGAACAAAACGTATTTTAAAAGCAGCAGGTGCTGAAAGAGTATGCGGCTTGGATGATATCTTGAATGCTCCGGTAAATGGAAGCGGATACAATACAAGATATGGTCTCCTTGGTTCAAACAAGGCAACAGAGGATTCCATCAAATTGTTCCCGAATGAATGCTTTGATTTGGTGGAAGACATTCAAAAACAAATCCTTGACAAGACTGGAAAACACGTTGAAGTAATGGTTTACGGAGATGGTGCTTTTAAAGATCCTCAAGGAAAGATTTGGGAGCTTGCTGACCCGGTTGTATCACCGGCATACACAGCAGGACTTGTTGGAACACCAAACGAGTTGAAGTTGAAATATCTTGCAGATAATGACTTTGCTGATTTGAGTGGAGAAGCATTGAAAGAGGCGATTTCAAAACGTATCAAAGAGAAGAATGATAACCTTGTTGGTGATATGGCATCTCAAGGCACAACACCTAGACAATTAACAGACCTTATCGGTTCACTTTGTGACCTTACAAGTGGTTCTGGTGATAAAGGTACACCGGTTGTATTGGTGCAGGGATACTTTGATAACTATACGAACTAAAATAAAAGAGATTAGGTGCGTGTGTCCTAATCTCTATTTTTTATAGCAACTGAATTCCGTTTTCGGTTGCGTGTTTTATAATGTGTTCTGGCCAGGTGGAGGATTGTACTTCACCGATGTGTGCTTTTCGTAAGCAGTACATACAGATACGTGATTGACCAAGTCCGCCTCCGATGGTGTATGGAAGTTCGTGATTTAACAGTGCTTTTTGGAAATCTAATTCTGCACGTTCCGGACAGCCGGCTAGTTCTAATTGACGCATTAATGATTCTTCGTCTACGCGAATGCCCATAGAAGATAATTCTAATGCAATATCCAAAACAGGATAGTAGACGATAATGTCACCGTTCAATTCCCAATCATCATAGTCAGGTGCGCGGCCATCGTGTTTTTCTCCGGATGCTAAATATTTTCCAATTTGAGAAATAAATACAGCGCCTTTATCTTTGGCAATTGTATATTCTCTTTCTTTTGCAGTCATGTTTGGATAAAGGTTTTCCAATTCTTGTGAAGTAACGAAGAAGATTTCATCTGGCAAAATTGGTTCTATGTAATTATATCTTCTTGAGATGTATTCTTCTGTTTCCTTTAGGGCAGCATATACCTTGCGAACTGTGTATTCTAAGGTCTCCATGTTGCGTTCTTCTTTCGAAATAACTTTTTCCCAGTCCCATTGGTCCACGTAGATAGAGTGGATATTATCTGTATCTTCGTCGCGGCGGATGGCGTTCATATCGGTATATAGTCCTTCGCCTGAGTGGAAGCCGTAGCGTTTTAATGCATAACGTTTCCATTTTGCAAGTGAGTGTACAATTTCAACTGGATTATCGTTCTGTTCCTTGATTCCGAAAGACACAGGCCTTTCCACGCCATTTAAGTTATCGTTAAGACCGGATTCTGGCTTTACAAAAAGCGGTGCAGATACACGAGTTAAGTGCAACGATTTTGCAAGTGCTCTTTCAAAATGGTCTTTAATTTCTTTAATTGCAACTTCAGTCTCTCTGATTGTAAGAGGCGATTGATAGCCTTCTGGTATTGTTAAATGTTCCATAATTTATACCTCCCTTTAACAATAGTATTAGTATAGTCGTGTTTTATGTATAATGTCAAGTGAAAGAAACCTATTGACCAAATTTATCGTCAATGGTATGATACAAAGCGAATTAAAACTTATATATGTACATGAAGGAGATAAAAAATGGCTTTATTACAAACATGGCGCGATACAGCATATTCTCAGGATATGGATCAGAATACAGTGCAAAAATTCTGGGGAACCTATTTTGAAATTGAAAAAGGAATTTACGAACAATTATTAGCAAATCCGGATGAAGAAGTAAAGGGTACTGTAAAAGAGCTTGCAGAAAAATACGGCGTAGAAGTATTTACGATGACTGGGTTCTTGGATGGTATTAATGATAGTTTGAAAGAACCAAACCCAATCGAAGAAATGGAAGAAGATACAGTTGTAAGTCTTGCATTTGACAAGGAAAAATTATATAAGAACATGGTAGATGCCAAGGCAGAATGGTTATACGAGCTCCCACAATGGGATAACATTTTTTCAGAAGAAAAGAGAAAAGAATTATATAAAGAGCAAAAGAACTCAGGAACTATCCGCAAGGAAAAGAAGGTTGGCAGAAATGATCCATGCCCATGCGGAAGTGGTAAAAAATATAAAAAATGCTGTGGTAAATAATCTGCAGATGTATATTAATTTGGTAAAAGGACATACTAAGATTGCTTATTAAAAGTGAAGGAGGTATGGCCATGCCAGAATTGAAATGTGGAGTTGTGACTTGTGTTCATAACTACAAGAATTATTGTGAATTAGATTCCATCGAAGTTGTAGGAAGTTCAGCTCAAGTTTCCGAGCAGACAAGCTGTGGTAGCTTTGTAGAGCGTAAAGGAGAACAATACGGTAACACTACGAAGGACGATGTATCCGCAATGAGCGACATTAAATGTCAGGCAGTTGAATGTAAATACAACGAAGAACGTAAATGTTATGCCGGTAAAATCAGCGTAATGGGTATGGATGCGAATCGCACAGAAGAAACAGAATGTGCAACATTTAAAAAAGAATCTTAAGTAGATGTTTATGATTAACGGTGTAGTAGGTGCTACGCCGTTAATTTTTTGTGCTACGTGAGAGTTTGTCAAGACAGACTCTTTATTCTTGACTGGAATTAGCATAAGGATGTATAATGAAACATATGCTTTGCATAGCAAAGAAGGGAAATGATAGAATGAATTTTTTTGACAAGGAACCTAAGTTTATACAAGAAGAACGCTCGAAGTTGCGTGATTACATACAGCGTGGGATTTCTGCGTTTTTAGTGATATTGGCAGGGATAATCTGCTTCTTTATATTTTTGAGATTTGAGAGCATTGCAAAGGCAATCGGAACTATCGCGGAAGTGCTTGCGCCGATTATCTATGGATTTGTATTGGCTTTTCTTTTGAACCCGATTGTGAGACGGGTGGAAGGCTGGGTTACACCTGGCTTGAAAAAACTATTTAAAAAAGAAGAAGGTGCCCAAAAGACTGCCAGAGGTATCGGAATTTTTTCGGGGCTCATTGTAGCGATTGTTGTAGTTGTGGCATTGCTTAATATGTTAATCCCAGAACTATATAAAAGTATCAAGGATTTGGTTATTACGTTGCCGGAAGAACTTGGGCAGTGGGGAAAAGACATCAACACCTTAATTAAGGGGCATTCTACAGTTGATAATCTTGTGAAAAATGCATTGATTCAAGGACAAGATGCCATTGGTAATTGGGTCGAAAATGATCTGATGAGTTGGGTACAGAATGATTTGTTTAAGCAGACTAATCAGATTATTACAGGTGTTACAACAGGGGTTATCAGTGTTGTTAATGTTGTTCTTAATATTCTTGTTGGTGTGATTGTATCTATCTATGTGCTTTACAGCAAAGAAAAGTTTGCAAGTCAGAGTAAGAAGATTGTATATGCAATGATGAAACCAACACCGGCTAATAACCTGATTCATATAGCGAAAAAAGCAAATACGATTTTTAGCGGTTTTATCATTGGAAAGATTATTGATTCCGCAATTATCGGCGTTCTTTGCTTTATAGGTCTAAGCATATTAAAAATGCCATATACATTGCTTGTAAGTGTAATAGTCGGTGTGACAAATATTATTCCGTTTTTTGGACCGTTTATTGGAGCGATTCCAAGTGCAATTCTCATTTTGCTGGTTGACCCAATTAAAGGTTTATACTTTATCATTTTTGTTTTACTGTTACAACAATTAGATGGAAATGTAATAGGACCAAAAATTTTGGGAGATTCCACGGGCTTGTCATCCTTCTGGGTAATTTTTTCAATTTTGGTATCCGGAGGATTATTCGGATTTGTTGGAATGATTGTGGGAGTACCAACGTTTGCGTTAATTTATTATATTATTAAGATGTATATTCAACAGAAGTTGGAACAAAAGGAATTGCCTACGGATACAACATGTTATACAGAAACCAATTATGTTGACGAGGAAGGAAACTTCATTTCTATAGAAGGAATTAAAAAAGAAGAGGAGAAGGAAGATGCCGATTCGAGTACAGAATGATTTGCCTGTAAGAGGTATTCTTGAACAGGAAAATATATTTGTGATGGATGAATCCCGTGCCATGGAGCAGGATATTCGTCCGCTTAAGATAGGGCTTTTGAATCTGATGCCATTAAAAGAGGATACGGAGCTTCAAATTTTGCGTATGCTTTCGAATACGCCGCTGCAGGTGGATGTGATTTTTGTCAATGTCTCAAGTCATGTGTCAAAAAACACATCAACCAGCCATTTGAATAAATTTTATGTTCCATTCAAAGATATTAAGAAACAAAAATTTGACGGATTTATTATTACAGGTGCACCGGTTGAGCAGATGCCTTTTGAAGATGTGGATTACTGGGAAGAGTTAAAGGAAATCATGGATTGGACAAAAAACCATGTTACCTCTACCTTGCATTTGTGCTGGGGTGCACAAGCAGGACTCTATTATCATTATGGAGTGGATAAAGTACAACTTCCTGCAAAAATGTTTGGCGTATTTGAACATTATGTGCAGAACAGAAAGACACCGCTTCTGCGTGGTTTTGATGATGTATTTATGGCACCGCATTCCCGCCATACAACTGTGCCAGCAGAAGACATCCGAAACATACCGAACATGACAGTTTTGGCTGAATCTGATGAGGCAGGTGTATTCTTATGTATGACAGAGGATGGGAAACAGATTTTCGTGATGGGACATCCAGAGTATGACCGTGTAACCTTACATAATGAATATATGAGAGATAAGGGAAAAGGTTTGGAAATTGAGGTTCCAAAGAATTATTATAAAGATGATAATTGTGAGAATAAGCCGCTACTTACATGGCGTTCTCATGCGAATAATCTTTATACAAATTGGATAAATTACTATGTCTATCAAGCTACACCTTATGTGCTTGAGGATGATGAGTAAATGTTTAGAAAAGATTGCTAATTTTAGCAGTCTTTTTTTGTGCAATTTTTTCGCAAAATTATGTTGACGGCAGTATGCGGTAATGTTAATATGAATAGGCACAGAAACACATTATATAGTGATTTGACTGATAATGGAACACAAAATATAGAGAAAAATGAAAGGAGAGAAACAAAAGTGATCAAAGTTGTCAAAAAAGACGGTACAAAAGAAGATTTTAATGTACAAAAGGTCGTGGTGGCAGTTAATAAGTCAGCATACCGTGCATTAATCAAGTTTACACAAGAAGACTTGGATTTTATCTGCAGATTTGTAGAAGAAGAAGTTAAGAAAATGGGACTTACTGAGATTCAGATTGCACAGATGCACAACGTTGTAGAAGGTGCTCTTGAAAAAGTAAATCCAATTGTTGCGAAGAGTTACAAGGACTATCGTAATTACAAACAGGATTTTGTACAGATGTTAGATGAGGTATATAAGAAGAGCCAGTCTATTATGTACATTGGAGACAAAGAAAACAGTAATACGGATAGCGCGCTTGTTTCCACAAAGAGAAGTCTCATTTTTAATGAGCTGAATAAGGAGTTATATAAGAAGTTCTTCCTTACAGTAGAAGAGATTCAGGCAATTCGAGATGGATATATTTACATCCATGATATGTCAGCAAGAAGAGATACCATGAACTGTTGTCTGTTCGATGTTCAGAATGTACTTAGTGGTGGATTTGAAATGGGAAATCTCTGGTACAACGAGCCGAAGACCTTGGATGTTGCATTCGACGTTATCGGTGATATTGTTTTAAGTGCTGCGAGTCAGCAGTACGGAGGATTCACGGTTCCAAGTGTAGATGATATTTTGGAACCATACGCAGAAAAGTCCTATGCAAAGCATGTGGACAAGTATGTGGACTTAGGGCTTTCGCAGGAAAAAGCAGAAGAAGTAGCGCTGGCTGATTTAACAAAGGAAATGGAACAAGGCTTCCAAGGTTGGGAATATAAGTTTAATTCTGTATCTTCAAGCCGAGGCGATTATCCATTCATCACAGTTACAGCAGGAACCAATACTACAAGATTTGGTAAACTGCTCACGATCTCAATGTTAAAGGTTCGTATGAATGGACAGGGTAAAGAGGGGCACAAGAAACCGGTATTGTTCCCTAAGATTGTATTCCTGTATGATGAGAATTTACATGGACCGGGAAAAGAATTAGAGGATGTATTCGAAGCAGGTATTGAGTGTTCGAGAAAGACAATGTATCCAGACTGGTTAAGCTTGACCGGTAAAGGATATGTTGCAAGTATGTACAAGCAATACGGCAAGATAATTAGCCCGATGGGTAAATAAATTACACTACTGCCCATCTAAAACCTCGTGAACCTAGAAATCTAGGGTGTGCATCACACGATTAGGAACTGTAGGAAATGACAGTTAGGTGATGTGCTAACAGGGGAAGCAGAAATGTTATCCTGTGCTAAGTTTCGTCACTTCGCAATAATTAAAAGGAGTGATTTTAGATATTGCGAAGAGGACGAAAAAAGTCAAACGACTATCGAAAGGATAGCAACAGATTGATTAGGGTTTCTGTTGTGAATAACCGAGTAGAGTACCTATAGGATGAAATGCCTATAGGGAAGTGCGAGGACACGACCTAACGTGTATGATATAGTCTGATGCGAAAGCATCGTGTAGAGCATTTTTATCACCTTGGTATGAAAGAGGTGGCATGAATCCGGCAGATGAAAATGACACACCTGTATTTGTCGGAAGATTTAATATTGGTGCGGTGAGTCTTCACCTTCCAATGATTTATGCAAAGGCAAAACAGGAAGGCAAAGACTTCTATGAAGTGTTAGATTACTATCTGGAATTAATCAGACAGCTTCATATTAGAACCTATGACTATTTGGGTGAACTTAAAGCGTCTACTAATCCGCTTGCATACTGCGAAGGCGGCTTCTACGGCGGTAATTTAGGTCTTTACGACAAGATTAAGCCACTTCTTAAGGCTGCAACAGCATCCTTCGGAATTACGGCATTTAACGAGCTTCAGCAGCTCCATAACAAGAAGTCTTTAGTAGAAGACGGACAGTTTGCGTTGGAAGTATTGGAATATATTAATAAGAAAGTAAATCAATTCAAGGAAGAAGATGGACACTTGTATGCGATTTACGGAACACCGGCGGAGAATTTATGTGGTGTACAGGTACAACAGTTCCGTAAGAAATATGGAATTATTGAAAATGTATCTGACAGAGAATATGTAAGCAACAGTTTCCACTGTCACGTATCAGAAGATATTACTCCGATTCAGAAACAGGATTTAGAAGGACGTTTCTGGGAGCTTTCAAATGGTGGAAAGATTCAGTATGTAAAATATCCGATAAATTATAACAAAGAGGCAATTAAGGCGTTAGTTCGCCGTGCAATGGACCTTGGCTTCTATGAAGGTGTAAACCTATCCCTTGCATATTGTGATGATTGCGGTCATGAGGAGTTGTCTATGGATGTATGTCCAAAATGTGGTAGCAAGAACCTGACAAAGATTGACCGCATGAATGGATATTTATCATACTCGCGTGTAAAAGGTGATACACGACTCAATGATGCCAAGATGGCTGAAATTGCGGAAAGGAAGAGTATGTAATGAGATATCATAATATTACAAAAGATGACATGTTAAATGGTGCCGGCCTGCGTGTAGTTCTATGGGTTGCAGGCTGCGCCCATTGCTGTAAGGAATGTCACAACCCGATTACCTGGGACCCAAACGGCGGGCTTGAGTTTGATGAAGCGGCAAAGCAAGAGATTTTCGATGAATTAGAGAAAGATTATATTCACGGAATCACCTTTAGCGGCGGTGACCCTTTACATATCAACAACGCTTATGATGTGTCAGAACTTGCAAAGGAAATCAGAGAACGATATCCAAACAAAACCATTTGGTTATACACAGGCGGTACATGGGAAGAAGTGAAGCATATGCGAGTGATTCCGTACTTGGATGTACTGTGTGACGGCGAGTTTGAGGTGGATAAAAAGGACGAAAATACGCACTGGGTAGGAAGCACGAACCAGAGGGTAATTGACGTTCAAAGAACATTAGCAGAAGGGAAAGTTGTGTTATATGAAGATTAATATTAAGAAATTAACAGAGACAGCAATCCTTCCGGAAAGAGGAAGTGCATATGCAGCAGGCTATGATTTGTTTGCAGATGTAAAAGAAGTATTGGAGATTGCGCCACATACAACAGCTATGATTCCAACTGGTCTTGCAATGGAGATTCCGGAAGGATACTGGGGTGGCATTTTTGCAAGAAGCGGATTGGCATCGAAAGAATCACTCAGACCGGCTAACTGTGTAGGAGTGGTTGATGCAGACTATCGCGGCGAAGTAAAAGTTGCGCTTCACAATGATGGTGAGGTTGTACGTGAAATCAAACCAGGCCAAAAAGTAGCCCAATTAGTTGTAGTACCATTCTTAAGTGTAGAATTCGATGAAGTGGATGAATTAAGTGAAACAGTTCGCGGCGTAGGTGGATTTGGTTCGACAGGAAAGTAATAGGTGTGTGGAACACATGCATACAAACCTTCGTATCTGGAAATACTTTCTATAAAGTATGCAGATACGGAGGTTTTTTTATGTCTGAAGAGAAGAAAACAATTTATCCTACCTTAGAGGAAAATGTTGCCCATATCAATGCAATTTTGCCAATCAAGGAAAGTTTTGATCTGATACAGCGGGATATTATTATTGGAGAGAAGAAGTGTACATTTTATTTTATCGACGGTTTTACGAAGGATGAAGTGATGCAAAAACTGATGTCAGCTTTTTTCATGATTAAGAAAGAGGATATGCCAAGCACTGCAACCGGATTTTCAAAGATGTGCCTTTCTTATGTGGAAGTGGATGTCATTGCAGATTTTGATTTAATTGTAAAAAATATACTCTCTGGGGTTACCTGTCTGTTTATTGATGGATACGAGGCGTGCCTAGCCATTGACTGCCGAACTTATCCGGCGAGAAGCGTGGATGAGCCGGATAAAGATAAGGCACTACGAGGTTCAAGAGATGGGTTTGTGGAAACAATTGTCTTTAACACGGCACTCATCCGTCGTCGAATTCGTGACCCACATTTGGTTATGAAAATGTTTGAGGTAGGTAAAAGTTCCCGGACGGATGTGACGCTCTGCTATATGTCGGATCGTGTGGACCACGAGCTATTACAAAACTTAATAAGCCGAATAGAAAAATTGGATGTAGATGCACTTCGCATGAATCAGCAAAGTTTGGCCGATTCGCTTTTTAAGCGCAAATGGTTTAATCCATTCCCAAAATTCAAGTTTACGGAAAGACCGGATACAGCATCAGTTTGTTTGTTAGAGGGGAAGGTTGTTTTGATGGTGGACACCTCGCCGTCTGTTATGATTCTGCCCACCTCAATCTTTGATATTGTGGAAGAAGCAAATGATTATTATTTTCCAACTTTGACTAATGTTTATTTGAAGATTTCGAGAGCGCTCATTACAATTGCAACGGTATTTCTAACACCGCTTTTTCTTTTATTTATGCAGAATATAGAATGGCTTCCAAAGGTGTTTGCGTTTGTGGCAATAAAGGACACGGTAAATATTCCTCTCATCTTTCAATTGTTAATACTAGAACTTGCAATTGATGGGTTGCGACTGGCTGCAATGAATACCCCGACCATGCTAAGCACGCCACTTAGTGTTATTGCAGGTATTGTCATGGGAGAGTTTGCAGTTAAGTCGGGGTGGTTTAACTCCGAAGTTATGTTATACATGGCCTTTGTTGCGGTGGCAAACTATACGCAGCCGAATTTTGAACTGGGGTATGCACTGAAATTTATGCGACTTTTGTTGCTGATTTTAACTGCATTGTTTAATGGGGTTGGTTTTGCAATTGGAACAATTATTGTGTTTTGTTCGCTAGCATTTAATAAGACTTTGTCGGGAAGGAATTATTTGAACGTTAAATTGAATTGACAGTTCAGAGCCAACCTCGAAAACACTTTGTGTTTTCTTGGTGTGGCGTATCCGCCAAATAAAATTTTAAAAACATCCTTAAAAATGCGAGCATTTCACGTCTGTTTTATAAAATTTTGCTTGGCTCTGAACAATTATTCATGTTATAATATGAGAAATTGGTGCTCGTGTGATGGCGCACGGGCACTAATTTAAAACTACAGGAGGTAGATTAAATGGGTAAATTTGTTATTACAGCGGACAGCACTGTGGATTTGCCAAAGGAATTTTTGGAAGAGAAGCAGGTGCCGGTTGTATCTTTATCTTATATTATAGATGGAGCTACATATAAGGATGGAGAAGGATTAACAAGCAAGGAATTTTATGATAAGATTCGCGAAGGTGCTATGCCTACCACATCACAAGTGAATCCGGAACAGGCAAGAGATTTGTTTGAGCCTATTTTAAAAGGAGGAACCGATATCCTTCATATCGCATTTACTTCTGGTTTAAGCGGGACATACAACAGTTGTCGTATTGCAGCGGAAGAACTTAGCGAGGAGTATCCGGACAGAAAGATTGTTGTTGTTGACAGTCTTTGTGCAGCTTCCGGCGGAGGCATGCTTTTGTACAAGGCACTTGAACTCAAAGAACAAGGAAAATCTTTAGACGAGATTGCTGCTTGGGTAGAAGATAATAAATTGAATGTATGTCATGATGTTACGGTTGACGATTTGTTCCATTTGCATCGTGGAGGACGTGTGTCTAAGACATCTGCTGTTCTTGGAACCATTATTAAGATTAAGCCAATCATTCATGTAAATGATGAAGGGAAATTGATTGTAATCGGCAAGGAACGTGGACGTAAGAAAGCCCTGCAAACTTTGGTTGAACGTATGGAAGAGAAGTCACAAGGGTTTGATAATGATATCGTGATGATTACACATGGAGATGCATTGGAAGATGCAGAATATGTAAAAGGTTTAATCCAAGAGAAGTTTGGAATTACAAATATCATGATTAATCCGTTGGGTACCGTAATCGGCAGCCATACAGGCCCGGGAGTTATTGCATTATTCTATATGGGTAATCGAAACTAGAGTTTTTAAAATAATTAAAGAAAAGAGCAAGTCGCTTTGCAATGTGCGATTTGCTCTTTGATTTTTATACGGTAATCCAGCCCATACCCTCTGCAACTGAAAAACCTAAGATTCCGAGAATGAAAACAGGTGCAATCCATTTAATCATTACAGTAAATAATTTTTCGCTTTTAAAGGTGCCGTCTGTTACTTTTACTTCATCTACAATTGCTTTTGGTTTAATGACGAAACCAATAATCACACAAGTGAAGAATGCAACGATAGGCATCATGACACTGTTACTCACAAAGTCAAAGAAGGTTAGGATATCATCTAATCCCAATGGTCTTATGTGACCCCATATGTTGAAGCCTAAAGCAGAAGGAATACCTACAAGGAATGTGAACCCTGTTACTATAATGCAAGCTGTTTTTCTGCCAAGCTTTGTCTTATCCATTACAATTGATACAATCGTTTCCATTAATGAAATGGAAGATGTAAGTGCGGCCAAGAATACCAATAAAAAGAAGATTGCGCCAATCAATCCACCCATTGGCATATCCTTAAACACTTCAGGAAGTGTAACAAACATTAAGGTTGGACCTGGTTTTGTCTCTCCATTTACAATAGAAGAGTATGCAGCAGGAACAATCATAAGTCCTGCCAAAAATGCAATGGCAGTATCAAAAATTTCAATTTGACGAACGGAGCTTTCCAAGTGATTTTCCTTTTTCATATAGGAACCATATGTAACCATGATACCCATAGCCAGAGACATTGAATAGAAGAGTTGCCCCATGGCTGCAAAAATAGTTGTTATGGAAAAATTCTCAAAATTTGGTTTCAGGTAATAGATAACACCTTCCAAAGCACTCGGTCTTGTTACAACATAAGCAGCGATACCGATTGTTAACACCACCAGAACTGGCATCATGACTTTGCTTACCTTTTCTATGCCCTTTTCCACACCGAATAATACAATAATCGCAGTCAGTCCGACAAATAAACAGAACCAGCCGATTGGTTCACCGATTTTGGAAACGAAAACTTGGAAAAAGACAAGTTCCTTTCCATTTAATACAGTGCGTGTAGCGGCTGCCTGAGCACCGCTTGTAGCATAAGTGGCAAAAAACTTGGATACCCATCCGCCTATGACACAATAATATGGTAAAATAATAATAGGAACAGCAGAGGCAAGGATTCCTAGGAAACCAAAACGCTTATCCAATGCTTTGAATGCGCCAATGGCACTTAATCCTGTTTTTCTACCAATGGCAATCTCAGCAACCATCAGTGCAAAGCCAAAGGTTACAGCTAAAATTAAATATACTAATAAGAAGGTTCCACCACCATGTTGGGCAGCAAGATATGGGAAACGCCAAAGATTACCAAGCCCAACAGCTGAACCAGCGGCAGCAAGAACGAAGCCAATCTTACTAGTAAAATTACTACGTTGATTCATAATATAATTTCCTCCTTGGTATATGTAAACACATTAATCATTATTATGACACACAAGAGAAATGATAGCAAGAAAAAAAGTTAAAAAAATATTATAAAATGCTTGACAGTGCGTTGTGTATGTGGTAAAGTCATAGAAGCGTGAAGCGGAAAAGAAAGTAGAGTTGCACTCTCACCTCAGCACAAATGCGTGACTGGCGGTTGATATTGAAGCATAACGAAGGACATAATTTTGTGGCTGTAGTGTGCAGATATGAGTGGATAGTCTATGACTATTCATTTTTTGTTTTATGCGAGGAACGAGTAAAGTAAGATTATTTTATTGGAGGTGCACTACCATTAGCGAATTAATGATTAACGAGCAAATCAGAGACAAAGAAGTACGTGTTATCGGAGAAAACGGTGATCAATTAGGTATCATGACAGCAAAGGAAGCTTTAAAGCTTGCACAAGAAGCTGAACTTGATTTAGTAAAGATTGCTGCAACAGCAAAACCACCAGTTTGTAAGATTATCGATTACGGTAAATATAGATACGAATTGGCTAGAAAAGAAAAAGAAGCAAAGAAGAAACAAAAAACTGTTGAAGTGAAGGAAGTGCGTCTTTCACCAAACATTGATACAAACGACTTAAACACTAAAGTAAACAGTGCTAAGAAGTTTATTCAAAAAGGAGATAAAGTAAAAGTTACTTTACGTTTTCGAGGTAGAGAGATGGCTCATATGCAATCAAGTAAACATATCTTAGATGATTTCGCAGATATGATGAAAGATGTTGCAAGTGTTGAAAAGCCAGCGAAACTCGAAGGCAGAAGCATC
>JAZOMR010000129.1:0-2764 GCA_045654105.1 Faecalimonas sp.
TCTTTGCCACAATTGGCGCATACAGGGATTTTAGGTTTCTTTCTTTTTATTTGATACGGCACCGGCGCATAAGAATAGGACAATTTCCCCGAATCCTTGCTTAATACATAGAACTGCTTTCCTTTCGGCTCTTTGCCTTCTTTTCGAAGCGCTACCAGTTGCTCTAGGGATTCTAGGATAACCACCTTTGCATAAGGAATTTCATCTCTTAATGACTGAGCCCACTTTTCTACCAAATGCGGCGGGCACATAATAATGACACGATAATTAACCAAGCTTCCGTCCTTATAAACATCGACAATATTTTTATTAGGATGCGCTTTAAGATACTGTTCATTAAAATACGCTTCTGCAACACCCATCGCCTGCAACGTCTTTCCAGCCCCCATACTCTCAATCAACAGTACATAATCCTTGTGCTGAAGACACTTAACTGCCCCATTGATAATTGCAGCTTGCTGAGGAAATGGGGACTTTTCAATGAACGCAAGGCTATTAACTTTATCCTCCATTGGACTTAACGGTTTTAGCAATTTTTCAAGGTTGTCAACAAGCGTATGACCATACTTTTCAAAATAATCGTCCATATCCTTAAACTGTAACGCATTTTGCTTCTCTTTTACGATGCAGATATGCTTCCTCGACAAACCAATTTCCAGAATTTGTCGAAGCTCATCGTTAGTCATTGCTGTTTGAACAACTTCATACTTATCGAAATCCGCACTATTTCCAATAATCTTCATATTCCTTTTCACAAACAAGCCTTTTCCTTCTGCAGTCTGACAGATATATGGAATCCATTCTCGTAAAATTGGATAATCAAACTGGTTCATCAAATAGGAATATACATCATCATCCCAACTTTCCTTGTCTATAAAAATATATTCATGATTTATTAGGTTAGAAAAACTCATACTATGATAGATATTTTCTCTTCCTGAACATAATTTTGTATGGTAGTGTTCCATTTCCAAACGTCCGCCAAATGTGGCATAAATCCTATCATCATCAAGAATACGTACGGGATTACCATTGAGTCCGATATTGGCACACATACTCTTGACCGACATTTCGTTATTATTAAATGCCGATAAAACTATGAGTTTTCCATCTACCGTTACCGCATAATTCAAGTAGGTAAAAATATTTCCTACGGTAACATGCAGCATAACTATTACCTCCTTTTACAAAAAAATAACAGGCAATGCCTGTTTCCTACAATTGGTGAATCATACCATTGTTTTCAATGATATTAAAATTGATACGAGTAAAGCGTTGCACCGCTTCCACCGTATTTCCCTGCTCGTCCTGTCGGTACTCTTTTTCTTCTACGTTGGTAACTACACCACGCTGCAGATGTTGATCTCGTGCTTCCTCAGTTCCCACTCGTCCCTGTCCGGCACCTGATATAGCCATTAGATACATCTGTCCGGCATTTGGCATAATGGGCGGTCGGCTAAGCCTATCTGTGATAAACTTTTGCACTTTAACTTTTTCCTGGACAAAATTGTTTAGCACACTCTTCTTTAAATTTCTTTCCGCTTTTTCTGCATCAAAAAACTTTGCTCTGAAAGTAGCTACACCTTTATTAGATGAGGGATAAACAACAATTTTATCGCCCGAATAATTTACTGGTACTTTTTGTAGTGTTTCCACATCACTTAAAGCATTTCCCAGTTCAGAATAATCCCCCATAGACAACTCCGATCTTTTTCTGCCGATTAAAACGACCTGCTTCCACTTCTTAAATTCATACTCGTGAAATTTATAGACACATTCCGTATGAAAATTGCTATGCCACAGTTTTAAAAACTGCTTTTCAGAAGCGACATGATGAGGGATCACATAAACAAGTATCGCATCGGTCATAAGATATGACTTGATTTTTCTCAAAAAACTGATTTCCAATCTTGCTCCGTCACTCTCACCATAGGGCGGGTTTGCAAAACAAAAAGAAAACGCGTTTTCCGAGATCATTGCATCATGCAAGAAATCTCCATAAATACAATCTTCCACCAATTCGTTTTCCTGCACCTGTATTGCCGTTTCCTTATTAAGTTCTACTCCAAAAATATAAATCTTGGGGTTTGTTCTTTTCTTGGTAACAAGCACAACGGCTTCCGCATTACCTATGGACGGTTCCAAACAGGATACTTCTTCATCTTCCGGAAACTCTAACAACTCAGAAATCATTTTACAATGTTCCGGGTCTGTGTAATAAGCTCCCAGTTTTGCCTCATTCATTCTTGTTTGATGAAATAGGCTCTGCTTTTTAATTTGATTTTCCAATCACTCTTCCTCCTTTTACTTATTCCTGACCGTAAAACGGCATAAAAAAAGACACCTCTTCGGTGTCCGTTTCTCATATTCATACCTGTTACCAGGAATTTTGCCTCATACCAAGTCTAAAGACTTAATTTCTAAATACTAATCAGGTTATTCATAGTTTAGCATTCTTTCTGCCATTCTGCAATATTTTTACTTTTTCTTTTTGCCGCAAAGAAATTTTTAGATTAAATTTGCATATTTTTTTGTGTTATACTATAATAAATTGATGAATTATGAACGGAGGAATCACCATGGCAGGAAATGTGGATAAGACACAGTATGAAAAATACGAAAAACTGGCTGTATTTATCATGCCATATGTACGTCCGGAGTTGATTAAAACTTATAATAATTTTATAAAAGATCGTCAACCGGAACGCTTCATATACGAAAACTACATACGTGAAACAATCCCTGCTGAAGAAAATTCTTCTTA
>JAZOMR010000130.1:0-21553 GCA_045654105.1 Faecalimonas sp.
GGTACGCAGAATACTACGTCAGCATCTTCTGTTGCTACTAATGGTTTTAATTCGTTGATTAATTCTACTGCCTGGCTTGGAGTTTTGTTCATTTTCCAGTTACCAGCGATAATTTTTCTTCTTGCCATGTTTTGGGCCTCCTTATTTATCATTTGCTGCTGCTACACCTGGTAATTCTTTTCCTTCTAAGAATTCAAGTGAAGCTCCACCACCTGTAGAGATGTGTGTCATCTTGTCGCCATATCCTAATTGGTTAACAGCTGCTGCCGAGTCACCACCACCGATAATTGTAACAGCGTCTGTTTCAGCCAATGCTTTTGCTACTGCTTCTGTACCAGCTGCGAAGTTTGGCATTTCGAAACATCCCATTGGTCCGTTCCATACAACTGTTTTTGCTGTTTTTACTGTTTCAGCATAAAGAGCTGCTGTCTCAGGTCCGATATCAAGACCTTCCCAACCATCCGGAATTGCACCTGTTCCTACGATTTGAGTATTTGCATCGTTAGAGAAGTCATCAGCAATTACGTTGTCAATTGGAAGTAATAATTTTACGCCTTTTTCTTCTGCTTTTTTAAGCATGTTCAAAGCATATTCACAGTAATCTTCTTCTAATAAAGAGTTACCAACGCTTCCACCTAATGCTTTTGCAAATGTGTAAGCCATACCACCACCGATGATAAGTGTATCTACTTTTTCAAGTAAGTTTTCGATTACAGAAATCTTGCTTGATACTTTTGAACCACCTAAGATAGCTACGAATGGTCTTTCTGGATTGTTAACTGCATTTCCTAAGAAATCAATTTCTTTTTGCATTAGGTATCCAACTGCTGCTGTGTCAACATATTCTGTGACACCAACGTTTGAACAGTGAGCTCTGTGAGCTGTACCAAATGCATCATTTACAAATACATCACATAAAGAAGCTAATTCTTTGCTGAATTCTTCACCATTCTTTGTTTCTTCTTTTCTGTAACGTGTATTTTCAAGAAGAACAACATCTCCGTCGTTCATTGCTGCAACTGCTGCTTTTGCGTTTTCACCAACAACTGTAGCGTCTGCTGCAAATTTTACTTCTTGTCCTAATAATTCAGACAATCTAGCTGCTACTGGAGCTAATGACAATTCTGGTTTTGGTTCTCCCTTTGGTTTACCCATGTGTGAGCAAAGGATAACCTTTCCACCATCTGCGATTAATTTCTTGATTGTTGGAAGAGCTGCTACAAGACGGTTTTCGTCTGTGATTTTTCCATCAACCATTGGTACGTTAAAGTCACATCTAACAAGAACTTTAAGACCTTTTACATTGATATCATCTACTGATTTTTTGTTAAGCATGTTATATGCCTCCTTAAATTATTCTTATAAAAGAAGGTCCGGTCCTAATCGACCGGACCCTTTAGGTCATATTAATATTCAAAAATTATGCTAATTCAGCAAAGTATTTGATTGTTCTAACCATTTGGCTTACGTATGAGTTTTCATTGTCATACCAAGATACTACTTGAACTTGAGTTGTTCCGTTGTCTAATGGAAGTACCATTGTTTGTGTAGCATCGAATAATGAACCATATCTCATACCAACGATATCGCTAGATACGATTTCATCTGTGTTGTAACCGAATGATTCTGTAGAAGCTGCTTTCATAGCTGCGTTGATTTCATCAACTGTTACTTTTCCTTCAACAACTGCTGTTAAGATTGTTGTAGAACCTGTTGGTGTAGGAATACGTTGAGCAGCACCGATTAATTTACCATTTAATTCTGGAATAACAAGTCCGATAGCTTTAGCTGCACCAGTGCTGTTTGGCACGATGTTGCAAGCTGCTGCACGAGAACGTCTCTTGTCACCTTTTCTTTGTGGTCCATCAAGTACCATTTGGTCACCTGTGTAAGCATGGATTGTACACATAATACCAGATTTGATT
This sequence comes from Faecalimonas sp., assembly GCA_045654105.1. GTDB lineage: Bacteria > Bacillota > Clostridia > Lachnospirales > Lachnospiraceae > Faecalimonas. The sequence goes on from JAZOMR010000130.1 coordinate 1,926, forward strand.
GCTGCTAATTTGTTTAATGCGTCAGCCATTGGTGCTAAACAGTTTGTTGTACATGAAGCTGCTGAGATAACTGTATCTTCTGCTTTCAATGTTTCGTGGTTTACGTTGTAAACGATTGTTGGAAGGTCGTTTCCAGCTGGAGCTGAGATAACAACTTTCTTAGCGCCTGCTGCGATGTGAGCAGATGCTTTTTCTTTTGATGTATAGAATCCTGTACATTCTAATACTACGTCTACGCCGATTTCTCCCCATGGGAGTTCAGCTGCATTAGCTTTTGCATAGATTTTAATTTCTTTTCCATCAACGATGATAGAATCTTCTGTTGCTGAAACTTTATCACAAAGTTCATATCTTCCTTGTGATGAGTCGTATTTTAATAAATGTGCTAACATTTCTGGAGATGTTAAGTCGTTGATTGCAACTACTTCATATCCTTCTGCTCCAAACATTTGTCTGAATGCAAGACGTCCAATACGTCCGAAACCATTAATCGCTACTTTTACTGCCATGATTAATTTCCTCCTAAATTTAAAAAATAAATTATCTATGGTGAATACCCTTTAACTTTGTTAAAGAATAATCAACTCCACATAAGATTGTACTAAACTTGGTACAAAATTTCAAGTGCTTTTTGAATTTTAGTAAAGTGCACAAAAATAAGGCTTTCTTTGTCGAAATTCTGTGTAATATTCAAAACCACAATCCTTTAGGTAATCCTTTACCTTATGAAAGTCATACGCAACATGCTCCGGTCTATGTCCATCCGAACCGATTGTAAGCAATTCGCCACCTAGTTCTTTATATCTTTTCAGAACATCCTGGTGCGGGTGAGCAAAAGGAAGACCGTATTTCCATCCTGCCGTATTGAGTTCCAATGCCTTTCCGTTATAAATCAGATGCTTTAAAATTTCATCCAAATAATCTGCATATTTTGCATAGGAATACTCTCTGTCCTGATATTTCCCGTAGCGTACTACGTAGTCAATATGTCCTAATGAATCATAATCAGAAACATTGCGCACACTCTCTAACATCAGTTCAAACGCTCTGCGGTACCCTTCCTCGTCTGTCTTGTTTAGAAAACATTTTCCATAATATGGATCTTCCCCATCCACAACATGAAGTGAACCGATAATAAAATCAAATGGATATTTATTTGCCAGTTCTTTGGCAAATGCCCCAAACTCAGGTTGCAGGCCAAATTCCATTCCTATGAGAATGTCAATCTTATCACGATACCTTTCCTGTAACATCTGTAATGTAGGAATATATCTTTCAAAATCAATCTCAAATCCCGGCTCTGTGAAATTGATATCATGATGGTCTGTGATGCAAATTGTTTTCAGCCCTCTTCGAATAGACTCTTGTATCATTTCCTCCGGTAAACTCTGAGAATCCTTTGAAAAATTAGTATGCATATGAAAATCTGCTTTCATCCTATTTATCTCCTATAATTGTCCCGCCACCAAGCACATAATCTCCATCGTAAAATACGACTGCTTGTCCCGGCGTAATTGCTCTCTGTGCTTCTTCAAAGGTACAAAGGACTTCATCCTCTCCCGTCTTTTCTATGGTGCACCATGCTCCTTTATGATTATAGCGAATCTTTGCAAATACACGCATTGGCTCTGTCAAATCGGCTATAGACATAAAATTAAGCTTGTTCGCTCGGACATAGTTCGACATGGAGTCCTCATTAGTGCCAATTACCACTTCATTGGTTTCCGGTCTGATTTCAATGACAAATGCCGGATATCCCAAAGCAAGTCCAAGACCTTTTCTCTGACCCACTGTATAATGTGTAATGCCTTTATGTCTTCCAAGCACTTTCCCATCTAGTGTCACGAAATTTCCGGTAGGAAGCTCTGTATCTAATGTTTTTTCTATAAAGCTTGCATAATCGCCATCCGGCACAAAACAGATGTCCTGACTGTCCGGCTTATTTGCTACTCTCAGATTAATTTTTTCTGCCATCTCGCGCACTTCGTCTTTGGAGTATTCTCCAACTGGCATCAGTGTCCTGGCAAGCTGTTCTTGTGTCAGATTATAGAGCGCATAGGTCTGGTCTTTTGCAAGGGTGGCTGAACGTTTCAGTGAATATCTTCTGTTTGGTAACTGTTCAATTCTCGCATAGTGACCAGTTGCAATATAGTCTGCTCCAATGTCCATGCTTCTTTTCAAAAGGGACTCCCATTTTACATAACGATTGCATGCGATACAAGGATTTGGCGTTCTCCCATGCAAATATTCATCAATAAAATAATCGATGACATTCTCTTTGAACTCTTTTTTAAAGTTCATCACATAATAAGGAATATCCAACGCTGCTGCCACACGTCTGGCATCATCTACCGCAGACAATCCGCAACAACCGCCATTTTCTTCTTCCACAGCGCGTTCCTCATCCTGCCAGATCTGCATGGTAACTCCGATAACATCATAGCCTTGCTCTTTCAAAAGGTATGCTGCAACAGATGAATCCACTCCCCCTGACATACCGACAACTACTTTTTTAGTATTCTTCACTTTCTTCTTCCTCGTCTTCATGAATATCAGATTTTGGTTTTTCCAAGCCTTCAATCTGAAGTCCATTCTTTTCTGCATAATCCCAAAGTGCAGCATGAATTGCTTCTTCTGCCAAAAGTGAACAATGCACCTTCACCGGCGGAAGTCCATCTAAAGCTTCCATAACTGCCTTATTTGTCACTTTTAATGCTTCATAGATTGTTTTCCCTTTCACTAATTCTGTGGCCATACTGCTGGTCGCAACAGCTGCTCCACATCCAAAGGTCTTGAATTTTACATCTTGAATAATTTGATTTTCATCGATATCAAGATAAATTCTCATGATATCTCCACATTTTGCATTTCCTACTGTACCTACACCACTTGCGTTTTCGATTTCACCTACGTTTCTAGGATTTTGAAAATGATCCATTACCTTTTCTGTATACATAATTATCACTCCTTAACTCTATTCTTATTTTTTATTTTTCTTCACGAAATCCTCATATAACGGAGACATATTTCTTAGGTTTGTCATAATCTCTTTGAGACTGCCTACTACATAATCAACGTCCTCCTTGGTGGTTTCCTCACTCAGCGTCAAACGAAGGGAACCGTGGGCAATTTCATGCGGTAATCCAATTGCAAGCAGCACATGTGATGGGTCTAACGAGCCCGAAGTACATGCTGACCCACTGGATGCACAGATGCCTTTCATATCCAACATAATCAGTAACGATTCTCCCTCAATGAAACGGAAACTGAAGTTCGCGTTGTTCGGAAGACGTTTTTCCGGATGTCCATTCAATCTGGTATATGGAATTTCTTCCAGCACACGACTGATAAGATAGTCACGAAGCTCTGCTTCCTTCGCAGTACGTTCTTTCATGGTTTGGATTGCTCTTGTAGTTGCCGCACCCATACCTACAATGCCTGGTACATTCTCTGTACCTGCGCGACGTTTTCTTTCCTGCCCACCGCCATGCACAAAGGAACGAATTTTTACACCTTTACGAATATAAAGAAAACCAATTCCTTTTGGTCCGTTTAACTTATGGCCGCTTGCACTTAACATATCAATGTGAAACTCATCTACATTGATTGGCACTTGGCCAAATGCCTGCACAGCATCTGTATGGAACAAAATTCCATGTTCCTTTGCAACTTCACCAATCTCCTTAATCGGCTCAATTGTGCCAATCTCATTATTCGCAAACATGATGGAAATCAAAACGGTTGTCGGTCGGATTGCTGCCTTTAAGTCCTCTAATTTGACTAAGCCATTCTCATCTACATCCAGATAAGTTACTTCGAATCCCTCTTTCTCCAGATACTCACAGGTATGAAGAATGGCATGATGTTCAATCTTTGTTGTAATAATATGATTCCCTTTATTCTTATAGGCTTCTGCCGTTGCTTTTAATGCCCAGTTATCTGATTCGGAACCGCCTGCTGTAAAATAGATTTCATTGGTATTTGCCCCCAGCGCCTCTGCAATGATTTCACGCTGTTTTGTAATTGTTTCTTTGTTTTGGGCCGCAAAGCTATACACACTGGATGGGTTACCGTAATACTCTGTAAAGTATGGAAGCATCGCTTCTACAACCTCCGGTGCGGTCTTTGTTGTCGCCGCATTATCTAAATATATTAATTTGCTCATGTCAGTTCCCCCCTTACTTGTTACACTTCATCTGTCCTGTCGGAGTTATATTTTGCACAGATTTACTTTCTTCTACAAGCTGTTTTAAACTAATTTCGTTGACGGTCTGATTGATACTTTCATTGATTCTCTGCCATACATACTTGGTAACGCAGCCGCCCGATGCCTCGCAAGATTCCTCTTGGCTAAACGCTGCACATTCTACCGGCTGTAAGCTTCCTTCTAATGCGCGCAGCACATCACCTACAGAAATCTCACTCATATCCCTTGCAAGCACATAGCCGCCACCTGCACCTCGAATACTTTTAATCAGTCCAGCTTTCTTTAACATGGACATTAACTGTTCCAAATAGCCTTCTGAAATTGCCTGTCTTGTAGCAATGCTACTGATAGAAACCGGCTCAATCTCGCTGTACTGCGCCAAATCGATTAGCGCTCTCAATCCGTATCGACCTTTTGTTGATATTTTCAAGGTTTCACCTTCTTTACTTTTTAATCCCTAGTACTTTACTAGGATTTAACCTTTTTGTAGAATAGCATTCCTTTTTTGTTCTGTCAAGGCTAAAAAAAGAATATCTTTAAATGATACAATCTAAAGGTGAAGCTATGTCCAAAAACACAATTATCAGAGGTACTTTTATTTTAACTATCACAGGTTTTTTGACCCGTTTAATTGGGTTCTTCTTTCGTATTTTCTTAAGCCACACATTTGGCGAAGAACAGATGGGACTTTACCAGTTAATCTTTCCCATTTATGCACTCTGCTTCTCTTTGTCCTCTGCAGGACTTGAAACAGCACTGGCAAGATGCGTTGCGCAAAAGGCAGCATATGGTAAAAAGAAGGAGGCGGATACCTTGCTATACCACGCTCTCCTTATTTCCGTAAGCATTACGCTGTTTTTGGGATTATGTGTCAGAAGATTTTCTTCGTCCATATCCATCTATATACTTGGTGACCTCCGCTGCGAACCGCTTCTTCAAACACTGTCTTTCTCCTTGCCGTTTGCAGCCATACATTCTTGTATCTGCGGCTATTATTTAGGATTAAAACGGACAAAAATTCCTGCCTTGTCACAATTCATTGAACAGCTTGCCCGTGTCGGAGGCATCTATCTTGTTTACAAAATTTTTGTAGGAAGCGAACGAACCCCAACCATATGGATTGCGGTTCTGGGACTGGTATTTGGTGAATGTATATCTGCATGCTTTTGCGTACGTTATTTTTTTATCAGACCGCACCAGTCTTTTTCTTTGCCACACATCTGGAAACACAAAGCTTTGGGAAAAGAATTATGCTCCCTTGCAATTCCACTTACCTCCAATCGTGTGCTGATGAATTTGCTTCAAAGTGTAGAGACCATTTCCATTCCTATTTGTCTGCAAGCCTTTGGATATTCTAATTCAGAAGCCCTCAGCACATATGGAGTATTGACCGGCATGGCCCTGCCTTGCATTATGTTTCCAACTGCCTTAACCAATTCCATTTCCACCATGTTACTCCCAACAGTTGCGGAGATTCAGGCAGAAAATAGGCTGAACCGTTTAAGACAACTAATACAAAGGGTGATTTTGTTTGGTTTTGGTCTTGGCAGTTTATGTGGGTTCTTGTTTTTAATTTTAGGAAACTGGGTTGGAACCATTTTATTTGACAGTCAGCTTGCAGGTGACTTTATACAAACTCTTGCATGGATATGTCCCTTCTTGTACATGAACAATACCTTAATTAGCATTTTAAATGGGTTAGGAAAGGCAAACATCTCTTTTATTATCAACGTATGCAGCTTATCTATTCGTATTTGTGGTGTATGGTTCTTCATTGCACTTTGGGGAATGCACGGCTATTTAAACGGCCTTCTAATCAGCCAACTTCTGATAAGTCTACTATGTATATGGGAATTAATTCGTTATGTGAAAAAGAGATGTTAAAAAATGGAATGTATATGGTATAATGATATATCATGTATTGATTTAGGGAGGATTTACACGTGGGTGAATTCAAACGTTTGACTCGAGAGTTAAGTTATCAAGGTAAGATTTTAAAAGTATATACAGACCATGTAGAGGTAAATGGGCGTGAATCTAATTGGGACTACATTCACCATAATGGAGGTGCTGCTGTCGTTCCAATTACAAAAGACGGAAAAATTTTAATGGTTCGACAATACAGAAATGCATTAGATAGGTATACCTTGGAAATTCCTGCTGGAGCTTTAGATTCTGCGCAGGAAAGTGGAATGGAATGTGTTGCACGAGAATTAGAAGAAGAAACCGGATATATTGCAAACTCAATCGAATGGCTTGTCAGCACCAATAGCTGGGCCGCTTTTACTAATGAAAAAGTGGAAATATTCGTAGCCAGAGACTTGGTACCTTCCAAACAGAATTTTGACGAAGAAGAGTCCATTGAATTGGAAGAATACACACTTGATGAGCTGAAAAAGAAAATCTTCACCGGTGAAATTATGGATTCAAAAACAGTTGCCGGTATTCTTGCTTACGCATTAAAATACGAATAATATGGATTGTCGGGCATATAATGTACTATCCAAACTGGAGGTAGGAGTATGCTTAGGTGGAAGTACAAAAACCAAAACCAACTTCTAATTGTTTTGTTAGTGGTTGGTTTTTTTATTGGGGTTATATATGAAAATATCGTTTCTAAGAGCCAAGGGGCTACCACGGAACTCTTTTTAAAAAGCAATTTGCAGCGCTATCTGCAAATTGATGTAATTGCAGAAAAATATTTCTGGTATGTCATCAAAGACAGAGTATTTTCCTTTTTATTAATCTGCGTACTTAGTTGTGTAAAATGGAAAAAAATATTTGTAAGTCTATGTCTGATATTAATTGGGTTCTTTGCAGGAACTTTTTGTGTGGCTTCCGTTCTCTATTTGGGTATAAAAGGAATTCTATTATGTATTGCCGGGCTCTTTCCGCAAATGCTGTTTTACGGTTTTCTATATGGTATGCTTTTTATCTACTGGTTCCATTATCCTGCAAGACAATGGAATCGGACAAAGACGCTTTTTATATTCATTCTTTTTATTATAGGGCTTGTTTTAGAAATCTATGTTAATCCGTTGGTTGTAAAATATATTATAAGTATTTTATAGATTGCAAAATTTCTTTTCAAACGAAAAAGAACCCCTACGTTTAACGTAAGGGTTCTTGCTTTTATTTTGCGTAATCTGTAACACGTGATTCACGAATTACATTTACTTTGACTTGACCTGGATATTCCAATTCAAATTCAATCTGTTTCGAAATATTTCTAGCCATTAGTACCATGTCTGCATCAGACACCTGATCTGGAACTACCATGATACGAATCTCTCTACCTGCTTGAATAGCAAAAGATTTATCGACTCCCTTATAGGAGTTAGCGATTTCTTCTAATTGTTTTAATCTGTTTGTATATGTTTCTAATGTTTCTCGTCTTGCACCTGGTCTAGCCGCAGAAATTGTGTCTGCTGCTTGTACGATGCAGGCAATTAATGATGTTGGTTCTACATCCCCGTGATGAGATTCCACTGCATTAATAACAACTGCTGATTCTTTGTACTTCTTACAAAGGTCAACACCAATCTGAATATGCGAACCTTCTACATCATGGTCAATTGATTTACCAATATCATGTAAAAGACCTGCTCTCTTTGCCAATCTTACATCAAGTCCAATTTCACTTGCTAACAGACCAGCTAATTGAGCTACTTCAATAGAATGCTTCAATGCATTTTGTCCATAACTTGTTCTGAATTTCATTCTTCCTAACAGACGAATTAATTCAGGATGGATACCGTGTACACCGACTTCTAATGCTGCCGCTTCACCTTCCTCACGAATCATCGTTTCAACATCTCTTTGTGCTTTTTCAACTGTCTCTTCGATTCTTGCCGGATGGATACGTCCATCTACAATCAATCTTTCAAGAGCAATTCTAGCCACTTCTCTTCTAATTGGGTCGAATCCTGATAAAACAACTGCTTCTGGAGTATCATCAATAATCAATTCCACACCAGTCATTGTTTCAAGAGTACGGATATTACGTCCTTCTCTACCAATAATTCTACCTTTCATTTCATCGCTAGGAAGTTGCACAACTGAAATCGTTGTTTCTGCTACATGGTCTGCTGCACACTTTTGAATTGCGTTAACAACATACTCCTTCGCTTTTTTATGAGCTTCTTCCTTAGCCTGCGTTTCTAATTCTTTAATTAGCTTCGCAGTATCATGTTTCACATCTTCTTCAACAGTTTTTAACAAATAATCCTTTGCTTGTTCGGAGGTCAATCCTGAGATTCTCTCGAGTTCCTGTACTCTTTGCTTGCTGAGTTCTTCAACTTTTGCTTCCCGCTGCTTCATTTGCTCTTCTTTGGCTGCAAAATTGGCTTCACGTTGTTCAATCGCGTCTACCCTCTTATCTAAAGCTTCTTCCTTGGAAAGAACACGCTTTTCAAAGCGTTGTACCTCAGCTCGTCTTTCTTTGATTTCCTTGTCGAGCTCGTTTTTCGTCCTAATAGACTCTTCTTTCACTTCCAAGAGAGCTTCTTTCTTTGTAGCTTCAGCCGTTTTCAGCGCTTCATCGATAATTTCTCTTGCTCTGCTTTCTGCATTTCCGATTTTGGAATCTGCATTTTTTGAGAGTTTAGAAACCGTTACTTTATATGTAACTATCGATGCTACAACAAGTGCAATAACCGCAGCAATTATGATAATAATTTCTGGTTGCACAGGAGCACCTCCCTATTAGATTTTCATTGTACGTATACAACACTTAAATTTTATACTCTTTTAACAATAATGTCAAGCATTCCAAAAAGAAACTTGTATTACCTGACGAATTTCTTCATGATAGAACCCTTTTCTAAGTAAATACCCATAAATCTTCTTCTTTTCTTTATCTGTACTTTCTTCAAAGGAGTAGTGTTTCTTTTCTGCCAAATGGCGAATTGCCTCAATAGCATCCGCAGAACTATAGCATTCCTCTAATGCTAGTGTAATCAATTCCCTGCTTACACCCTTTTCCTTTAGCATTGCCACAATTTCTTGTTTACTCTTCGTTTTCTTCCTACTTTCAACAAAACGTTGGGCATATTTTGCATCGTCAATATAGCCAAAGGATTTTACGTATTCAATCGTTTGTTCAATGATATTCTCTTCAAATGCCTTTTGTTTTAATTTCTGACGTAGCTGTGCTTCTGTTCTATCCATATCCGTAAGCAGACTAAGCGCCTTCAATTTCGCCTGTTTCAGAACATCTTCCATCTTACACGTCCTATGCTTCCTCTGATTCTGCTGAAGTCAAATTATAATGTGCTCTTACTTTCGCTTCAATTTCATCCATAATTTCCGGATGCTGGCTCAAATATAGTTTCGCATTTTCACGGCCCTGTCCAATCTTATCGCCATTATATGCATACCATGCGCCACTTTTATTTACGATATCTACATTTGCAGCAAGGTCTAAGATATCCCCTTCTTTTGAAATACCTTTGCCATACATAATATCAAATTCTGCCTCTTTGAATGGTGGCGCAATCTTATTTTTCACAATCTTGATTCTTGTGCGGTTACCAACCATTTCACCGTTCTGTTTTAAGGTCTCAATCTTTCTGACATCCATACGTACAGATGCATAGAATTTCAGAGCTCTACCACCGGTTGTCGTCTCCGGATTACCGAACATAACGCCAACCTTCTCACGTAATTGGTTAATAAATACTACAATACAGTTTGATTTACTAATAACCGGTGTCAACTTACGAAGTGCCTGTGACATCAATCTTGCTTGAAGTCCCACATGAGAATCTCCCATGTCGCCATCAATTTCCTGTCTCGGCACCAAAGCTGCAACTGAGTCAATAACGATGATATCCATTGCACCTGAACGCACCATGGTCTCAGCAATCTCTAATGCCTGGTCACCACTATCCGGTTGTGATATATATAATTCATCGATATCTACACCAATATTTTTTGCATATACAGGGTCTAACGCATGTTCGGCATCAATAAAGCCAGCAATTCCGCCACGCTTTTGTACCTCTGCAATCATATGTAAAGTAACCGTAGTCTTACCACTGGATTCCGGTCCGTATACCTCAATGACTCTTCCCTTTGGAACTCCGCCAAGTCCAAGTGCAATATCGAGGCTGAGTGAACCTGTAGGAACTGTCTCTACCGAAATATTCGCTCCGGCATCTCCCAATTTCATAACGGTTCCTTTACCAAAATCTTTCTCTAATTTGGATATCGCTGCATCCAGCGCCCTCTTTTTATCTTCATTTGCCATGTTTTAAATCTCCTCTACAATTACGAACTTATGTTCGCTTTTCTAATCAATATACTATTATACTTATTTTTAAATGTCAACTACTTTTTTAGGAAATATGAGAAAGAGTCATTTCTCATTTGGAAGGGTAAATGTATCATAGCACAAAAAAGGAAGATATGAAAGCCATATCTTCCTCATAATTTTTAATATTTCTCAGCCACTTCACCGCGTTTTTTATAAATGCTGTTTGCAGGAACAAATTCTCTCACCATAGAAAGCGGATAAATGTTAGTATGCTTTCCGATAACTGTTCCAGGATTCAACACAGAGCCACAGCCAACTTCCACTTCATCACCAAGCATTGCGCCAAATTTCTTAAGTCCCGTTTCAATTGGTCCTTCCGGTGTTTTCACTGTTGTCAATGTCTTGTCAGATTTTACATTTGAAGTGATGGAGCCTGCGCCCATGTGCGCCTTATATCCAAGAATGGAATCTCCTACATAATTGTAGTGTGGCACTTGCACCTTATTGAATAAGATAACATTTTTTAATTCTGTAGAGTTTCCTACCACAGCACCTTCTCCTACGATTGCATTTCCACGGATAAATGCACAATGTCTCACTTCTGCGTTCTTCCCGATAATGGCCGGTCCGTTAATAAATGCGGTTGGTGCCACCTTTGCACTTTTGGCAACCCACACATTTTCCCATACCTTTTCATATTCATCTTCTGGCAATGAATTTCCCAGTTCCACGATGAATGCACCAATCTTCGGGAGTACTTCCCACGGATAGGTTACTCCTTCAAAAATATCTTTTGCAATTGTTTCCTCTAAATTATAGAGTTCTTTTACTGTTAATTGTTCCATCATAAATTCTCCCTCTTAGTTATAAAATTTTGAAACATTGTCATAGCATTGTTTTAACTGATATTGATTATTCAACCCTAAAACACCGCTTGTGCGACTTGCGATAAAATTCTCTAATTTCACCATATATTCTTCGGATGTAATCTGACCTTCTGCAACATAGGTAAGTCCCTTTTCCCAACTGGCAGTAAGCTCTGGATTCAAAAGTGAACGAATAGAATTCTCCACAACATCAAACACCATTTCACCCAGCAATGTCGGTGTAATAATCTGTGTTTTCCCATTCAAACTCAAATACTTGATATGAATGAGCTTCTTGAGAATCTCAGCGCGGGTCGCACTGGTTCCGATTCCACTTCCCTTAATCTGCGCACGAAGCTCCTCATCCTCAATTAGCTGCCCTGCATTTTCCATTGCAAGAATAATGGAACCCGAATTGTAGCGTTTTGGAGGTGTCGTTTCTCCTTCCTTCACTGCCAATTCCTGCACCGGCAAAACGGAGCCCTTCTGTACTGTTTTCAGTAATTCAAACAGACCAGCATCCACTTCCGTTTCATTACCCACGCCAACCACTTTCAAATAGCCTTCTTCTGCCAACACTTTGAAGTTAGAGAAAAATGATTCTCCACGCATTTGAGTTGTGATACTCATTTTATGATAGACAGCCGCCGGATAGAAGATGCTAAGAAATCTTCTCACGATTGTGTCATACACCTGCTTGGCAGTTGGCGAAACGCTTGCCAAAGCAGAAAGTCCCTGACCAGTTGGTATAATTGCATAGTGGTCTGTGATTTGCTTATCATTGACATATTTTGTCTTTTCTAACCCTTTGTGGGTTCCAAACTGTAAAATATCCTGCAAATACGGTTTAGCCATATCATACTTAGCCAAACCGTTCAAATTTTTTGAAATCTCCTTGGCTACTGCAGTTGATAGCACACGTGCATCCGTTCTCGGATATGTAACCAGTTTCTTTTCGTACAATTCCTGCACAATCTTAAGAGTTTCATCCGGACTGATTTTAAACCGTTTGGAACACTCATTTTGCAGCTCCGCAAGATTGTATAACAGAGGCGATGCTTTCTTTTCTATTTTCTTTTCTACAGAAGCAACGGTACATTGTAGTGGCGGAACCTCCCTCAAGTAAGCGATTAACTCTTCCGCTTTTTCCTTCTTTTTGAAGCCATTTTCTTTATATAAATCAAAGCTTTCAAAATAGCGGGAGCCTTTTACACTCTTCCACTCTCCCTCAAAAGACTTCTCACCTAGTTGAATGGTACTTAATACACGATAAAACGGAGTTTTAACAAAATCTCGAATTTCCCGTTCTCTTCGGACAATCATACCAAGCACACAAGTCATAACGCGCCCTACTGATAACACCGTTCTGTCCGTTTTCATAAATGTAGAAAGGGTGTTTCCATATTTTAAGGTCAAAAGTCTTGAGAAATTAATTCCCATGAGATAATCTTCCTTCGCACGCAAGTAAGCCGACGCCGAAAGATTATCATATTCTTCCAAATCTTTCGCCTCTCGGATACCTCGCAAAATTTCTTCCTCTGTCTGGGAATCAATCCAGACACGTTTACGCTTCTTATCCTTCACGCCTGCCATCTGTTCTACCAGACGATAAATGTACTCTCCTTCACGTCCAGAGTCGGTGCAAACATAAATTGTCTCAACGTCTGCACGGTTTAAAATATTACTTACTATGCGAAACTGCTTCTCCACATTTGCAATGACTTCATACTTAAAGTCTTTTGGAATAAATGGAAGTGTCTCCAAACTCCAACGCTTATATTTCTCATCGTAACTTTCAGGATAACTCATGGTGACGAGATGTCCTACACACCAGGTCACAATTGCATTATCTGCTTCCAGAAAACCGTCTTGTCTTCTCGTATTCAATTTTAATGCTTTTGCAAATTCCTGGGCCACACTTGGCTTTTCTGCAATAAATACTGATTTACCCATATATGTTCCTTTACATCTCTTTTTGCAATTCTCACAAAATACATTTTTTATTATACCATAACTTTTTCTGTACAACCACACAAAAAAAGGAAAGCGTTCAACTTTCCTTTTCATTTTATTTATTTTGCCTGAATATATCCCTTTGCAGTCAATGTCTCTGCACAAAGGATTGCTCCACCTGCTGCACCACGAACCGTATTATGTGATAATCCAACAAACTTGAAATCATACACTTTGTCTTCACGGAGACGTCCAACAGATACGCCCATTCCGTTTTCGTAATCCACGTCAAGATTTACTTGTGGGCGATTGTCTTCTTCTAAATATTGAATAAATTGTTTTGGCGCACTTGGAAGCTCTAACTCTTGTGGAAGACCTTTGAAGTTCACCATCTTTTCAATCAGTTGTTCCTTTGTCGGCTTCTTTGCAAATCTTACAAATACAGCTGCCGTATGTCCGTTTAATACTGGAACACGAATACATTGTGTTGTGATAACAGGACCTTCTGCTTTTACAATTTCACCATCAACAACCTTACCCCAGATACGAAGTGGTTCTTGTTCACTCTTTTCTTCTTCTCCACCAATGTATGGAATAATATTTTCAACCATTTCCGGCCAGTCTTTGAAGTTCTTGCCCGCACCTGAAATTGCCTGATATGTAGTTGCTACCACTTCTGTAGGTTCAAATTCCTTCCAAGCTGTAAGTACTGGAGCATAGCTTTGGATCGAACAGTTTGGTTTAACTGCCACGAAACCTCTTGTTGTTCCAAGACGTTTTTTCTGTGCTTCAATGACATCAAAGTGCTCTGGATTGATTTCCGGAACTACCATAGGAACATCCTTTGTCCAACGGTGTGCACTGTTGTTAGAAACAACTGGTGTCTCTGTCTTTGCATATGCATCTTCAATGGCTTTGATCTCTTCTTTTGACATATCAACTGCACTAAATACGAAATCAACGCTTGCAGCCACTTTTTCTACTTCATTAACGTTTGCAACCACCAAGTTTTTTACGCCTTCTGGCATTGGTGTTGTCATTTTCCAACGTCCGCCTACTGCTTCTTCATATGTTTTACCAGCTGATCTTGGGCTTGCTGCTACTGTCACAACCTCATACCAAGGATGATTTTCGAGCAACGCGATAAAACGTTGTCCAACCATACCTGTTGCTCCAAGAATACCAACTCTTAATTTCTTATCCATCGTTAAAACCCTCTTTCTGTATGTATGTTTTTCATAATATTTTACGATAATATACCTTTTCTTATATTAATGCAAGTAATTTTCGTAGATTTTGATAACTTTTTCCATGGATTCCTTACTAGGCGCACCTATTGTTGTACGCTTATCCACACAAGTTTTCATACTGATTGCTTCGTAAATATCTTCTTCAAACACTGGAGAGATTGCTTTATATTCTTCCAATGTCATATCATCAAGTGCGATATCCTTCTCGATACAATAAAGCACAAGCTGTCCTACAATACCATGCGCATCTCGGAAAGCCACCCCATGATTTACCAAGTAGTCTGCCGCATCGGTTGCATTTGTGAACCCATTTTTTGCGCTGTTTTCCATCACATCTTTGTTAAATTTCATGGTGCGAAGCATGCCTGTAAATAATGCAAGACATCCCTTTGTGGTGTCAATGGCATCAAATACGAATTCCTTATCTTCCTGCATATCCTTATTATATGCAAGCGGAATTCCCTTCATGGTTGTAAGGAGTGACATAAGCGCTCCATACACACGACCTGTCTTCCCACGAACAAGTTCCGCAATATCCGGATTCTTTTTCTGTGGCATAATGCTACTGCCTGTACTATAAGCATCGTCAATTTCCACGAAACGATACTCGTTGGAATTCCAGATAATCACTTCCTCTGAAAAACGGCTCAAATGCATCATAATCGTAGACATTGCCGAAAGAAGTTCTATTAAATAATCTCTGTCAGCAACGGAATCCATACTATTCAAGGTTGGTCCGTAAAATCCAAGCAAGTCTGCTGTCAGATTACGGTCCAGCGGATAGGTAGTGCCGGCAAGTGCTCCTGAACCTAACGGGCAGTAATTCATGCGGTCATAAATGTCGGTGAGACGCAAGCGGTCTCTGTGGAACATTTCAAAATAGGCCCCCATATGATGAGCCAAGGTGATTGGCTGTGCCTTTTGCAAATGAGTAAATCCAGGCATAAAGGTCTCTGTATTATCCTTCATAATCTGAAGCAATACCTTTAAAAGTTCCTTCAAAAGGTCATCTAATGCATCAATTTCGTCCCTTGTGTAAAGTTTCATATCAAGGGCAACCTGGTCATTTCGGCTTCTACCTGTATGCAATTTCTTTCCTGCTTCTCCAATTCTATCAATCAAAGTTGCTTCTACGAAACTGTGGATGTCCTCATATGTATCAGAAATTTCAAGTGTTCCGTCTTGAACATCCTTCAAAATTCCTTGAAGCCCGTCAATAATCTGTTCTTTTTCTTCCTCTGTCAAAATACCTTGCTCTGCAAGCATGGTAACATGTGCAACGCTTCCTCTGATATCTTGCTCATAAAATTTTTGATCAAAAGAAATAGATGCATTAAAGTTGTAAACTAACTTGTCTGTTTCTTTCGTAAATCTTCCACCCCAAAGTTGTGCCATAATCAATTTCCTCTCTGTTCGTTCATTATTCTATCTCGTTGTGAAAATTCACAGCCGCAATAATCTTGTCTATATAAGCCATACTCTTTCGATAATTCAATCGAGCGTTTATATCCATTCTTCTTTTTGAAATCGGATGGCAAATACGCTATACCATATTTGTCTGCCAATTTGTTTCCAATTTCATTTAATTTCTCTGCATTCTTTAACGGGCTAATGGTAAGTGTGGTTGTAAAATAATCAAACCCGCCTTCCTTTGCCACTTTCGCAGTTTCTTCCAGACGGAGGGCATAACAGCCAAAGCATCTAACTCCACCTTCTTTTAATTTTTCCATCCCATTTGCCATTGCATAGAATTTATCACTGTCATATGCTCCTGCAACAAAAGATACCGGATGTTTTGTCGGCATATCATGAATTAATGTCTGCTGTTCCAGTATACGTTTGGTATATTCGCTTTCCGGAAAAATATTTGGATTATAATAGAAAACCGTAATCTCAAAAAACTCAGACAAATACTCCAGCACATAACTGCTACATGGCGCACAACAGCTATGCAGCAATAATTTAGGAACCGCTTGTCCTTTTTGTAATTGTTCAATTCTGTTTTCCAATTCCTTCTGGTAATTCATCTTATTCTCCAAATTTTTTCTATCTGTTGCATTATACTCTTTTCTTTGCATTCATTCAAGCACCGTTTCCATTTTTCTACATAAAATATATCATATGAGAGACATATCTCTCATATGATATACGCTCCGCAAGGATGTGCAGGGATTCGGATTCGAAATTAGTCAGCTACGCTGACCCGAATCCCGCACAAAGACTTGCGAGCAAGTCTTTATTTGAAATTTAAAGGAGGTGTGTCATGGAAAACATTTTAGAGCTTCAAGATATCAGCCATTCTTATCATGGCATGGAGGGAGAAACAAAGGCACTCTCTCATCTGTCCTTCTCACTAAAGCAAGGAGATTTCATCAGCATTGTCGGACCTTCCGGCTGCGGGAAATCCACCTTACTATCGATTATTTCCGGTCTCATTCCTCCTGAAAACGGGAAGGTTGTTTTACACGGAAATCATATCGGGTATATGTTACAAAAAGACCATCTTTTAGAATGGAGAAATGTTTACCGTAATATTATACTGGGACTTGAAATACAACACAAAATCACTCCCGACACAAAGGAAAAAGTTTTAAGATTACTCAAACAATACGGCCTAGAGCAATTTGCAAATGCAAAGCCTTCCGAACTTTCCGGTGGTATGAGGCAACGCGTTGCCCTAATCCGTACCCTGATTTTAGAACCAGATTTACTTCTTTTAGATGAACCATTCTCAGCCCTCGACTATCAAACCCGTCTTGCAGTTGGAGATGACATTGGTCAGATTATCCGTCGGGAAAAGCGCACCGCCATTTTGGTCACCCACGATTTAGCGGAAGCAATCAGTCTGGGAGACAAGGTTCTTGTCTTAACGGAACGGCCGGGTTCGGTCAAAACCATTGTTCCTATTCATTTTCCAGAGGATAAAAATACGCCTTTGCTCCGTCGCAGTACAACAGAATTCAACGAATACTTCGATACCATTTGGAAGGAGTTGAACGTAGATGAGTAACGTATCACAAAACCAACTTGCGTTTTTAAAAAAACAAAAGCTGCATCGACTGTTTGTACGCACTTGTCGTATTTTTGTTTTTGTAGCGTTCCTGCTTCTATGGGAATTGACTACACGCTTAGGAATCATTGATTCCTTTGTGTTTAGCAGCCCAAGTAAGGTGATTCTTTGTTTTTGGGGCATGGTTCTTGACAAAACTATTTTCCTTCATATCGGCATTACACTCTACGAAACATTGGTTAGCTTTCTGCTGGTTACTTTATTTAGCATTTTGCTTGCCACACTGTTATGGTTTAGCCGAAAGCTTCTGGAGATTACTGAGCCCTTCCTCGTTGTGCTAAACAGTCTTCCGAAATCTGCACTTGCACCACTCTTGATTGTGTGGCTTGGCGCAACGCCTAAGACCATTATTGTGGCGGGTATGTCGGTAGCCATATTCGGAAGTATTATGAATATGTCTACCAGTTTCCGCGAGGTAGACCCTGAGAAAATCAAATTAGTTTACACCTTAAGAGGAACAAAGTATCAGGCACTCACTAAAGTTGTTATTCCGAGTTGTGTTCCTGCCATTGTAAGTAATATGAAGGTCAACATTGGGCTTTGTCTGGTTGGCGTGGTAATTGGGGAGTTTTTAGCTGCCAGAAATGGACTTGGTTACTTAATTATCTATAGTAGTCAAGTTTTTAAGATGGATTGGCTTTTGATGTCGATTGTGATTCTTTGTGTGTTAGCTATGGGGTTATATGCGTTGATAAATATGGTAGAAGAACTGTATCAGAAACGGTTTTAGACTCGTTATAAGCGGTTGTGGGCATACTGCAACCGCTTTGTTTAATACCTCAAAACTTGACACAAACCACCATATAAGCTAGGATACAAATATGTTTTTAAGAAAGTGAGCTTTATTATGATTGGTTTGGGAACTATCATTAACTGTGCCGCTATCCTTGCAGGCGGAATATTCGGCTTATTATTTGGGCGTTTTCTTAAGGAGAACATGCAGAATTCTTTGACAAAAGCCTGCGGTATCTCCACGATATTTATTGCAATATCAGGTGCATTGGAATCTATGCTTAGCATCGAACAGAATGCTCTTGTTAGCAGGGGCAGCCTTCTGATTGTCAGTTGTCTCGCCTTAGGAACACTGATTGGTGAACTACTGAAAATTGAAGATCTGTTTGAACGATTTGGCGAATGGCTGAAATGTCGGACAGGCAATGCAAAGGACAACCGTTTTATCGAGGCATTTGTTGTTGCATCTTTGACAGTATGTATCGGAGCGATGGCAATTGTAGGTGCAATTGAAGATGGCATGATAGGCGATTTTTCCATACTTGCTACCAAGGCCGTTCTGGACTTAATCATTATTATGGTTATGACATGCGCCATGGGAAAAGGATGTATCTTCTCTGCTATCCCGGTCGGAATTTTCCAAGGCTCCATTACGTTACTTGCACGGCTCATCAGTCCAGTTATGACACAGGAGGCCCTTTCAAATTTGTCTATGATTGGCTCAATTTTAATTTTCTGTGTAGGTGTCAATCTCGTATGGGGTAAGAAACTGCGCGTTGCAAACATGCTTCCTGCCGTGATTTTAGCAGTACTTGCTGCATTCATACCGTTTTAGTACATATTTAGTATATACACAAAAACAGTTGCGGACATATAAACATCCGCAACTGTTTTTCTTAATTTAAACTTATTCTACGACTACCACGCCGTCTTCTTGAATTGTAATCTTCATACCGTCCTTCACATACTCAAGGAATTCATCTCCGAGACAGTCCACTACCGGCATACTGATGTTATCAAGCCAAACATCAGCAAGGATTGCTCCTGCTGCCGCAAGTGAATCAATGTGGTTCGCAAATAACATACAAGCTGGCTGACGCTCCATTGCGCATGCGCAGTAAAGCACCAAACCACCCGTTGTAGAACCAATAGTCTGTGGAAGGCAAAGTGCTTTTCCTGCCATTGGCTTTCCATCCAAATCAGCATTGTTCTGATCTCCGCATTTTGTCAGTTTATCACCAAACTGTAAGGCAGACTGGAAGGAAGCTAAAGTGTTAAATCCTTCATGAGAAAC